>JAJZNY010000430.1 GCA_021852245.1 Planctomycetota bacterium
TGCGTCGGCCGAGCGAATCAGTGCCTTGGACGGCACGCACCCGACATTCAGGCAATCGCCCCCCATCAGCGCCTTTTCCACCAGCGCCACCTTCGCCCCCAACCCTGCCGCACCGGCGGCCGATACAAGTCCGGCCGTGCCCGCTCCAACAACCACAAGATCGTAGAGAGGCTTGGGCGTGGGCTGCCGCCACTGAGGCGGGTGGACATTGGCCCGCAACCGCTCATTGTGCCGGTCCGGCGGTTCCAATGCCGGGAAGTTTCCTGTCACCGCGTTTGCCATCATCCGTTTCCTTTTGTCGTCGGGCGATTGGCAATACTGTCGAGGCGCCAGCTGTAGGGCAGGTACGAGATATCCGCGGTTTCACCCTTGGCTAAATCCGCTGCCACCCTCTTATTAAACCGGGCGATGAATTTCAAGACCGACCCGGCCGCCTGATGAAAATCTCCACTGTACCAGGAGTAAATCTGGGTGAGATAAAGCGTCCGGCCGCTTTTGGAAAAATGAACCCAGCGCGGATTGTTGTTGATCCGAATCGCCTGCTGCTGCAACTGCGCGTTGACGGTGGTCGGCTCGTAAGCCCTGCGCCCGAGTTCCGGGCAACCGATGGAGGCGCAATTGATCGCAAAGTGAATTCTCGGATCGGCGAAGTCGCTGCGGAGCATGAGTTCAATCTGATCCAAGCTGTAGAGTTTGCCGCCGATGTTCCAGTGCACCCAGGTCCAGCGGCGGGCGGAGGGTATGTCGCGGATGGAACCGATGCCGGGATAATGATCGAGTATTAATCGAAGCGTGAAGGCGTTGTATGCATTGATGAGCAGTGCCAATTTGTTGTTGCGCCCGAGTCTGCTGAACGGCGCTTTGGCGAGTTTGGCGATGTAGGCGTCCAGGTCATGCGGATGTGCCGCCAGACCGGCGTAATCCACCCAGCCGCCCCGGTGGACATAGGCTGCCAGAACCCGGGTGAACAGGCTGTTATCAAATTGCGGACCTTTCGGATTGGATTTGAACTTGTTGGCCAGTTTTACCGGTGGCGGACCGAAGAGCCCCGCCAGCGCCGAGCGGTTCAACCACGAGCACGCGGCCAGGCTCAGTGATAAAACCGCAAGCACTCCGAGCACGGTGGTTCGAACCGACCAGCCGGAGCCCATCTTGTCCGATTTGGATGGATCTGTTTTCACGGCGGAAACTCCTGTGTTGGGAACCGAAGCCAGGGCCCTTCGCGCCAGTCTCGCTGTATACAGGCTCACCCATAGGACGATCACCAGGCCGCCGCCCAACAGTACCCAATGAAGGACGCCTCCACCGGCCCCCGCCCCTGTCGCAAGGGACGCGGTATAGCCGAGATACACATAAAGCAGAGTGCCGGGCAGCATGCAGCACCAGCTTGCCAGCACATAGCGCCAGAACCTGATGCCGGTAAGCCCGAAAAAATAATTACTCAAATTGAAGGGCACAATCGGGGAAAGCCGCAGCAATGCCACAATCACCCAGCCACGAGCCGATACCGCCCGGTCAATTGCCGCAAATCGGGGCTTGGCTGAAAGGCGGCGCTCAATGGAGCGGCGGAAAATGTAGCGCCCCAGGAGAAAAGCCGCAGACGCCCCGATTGTGGCGGAAATCGAAACAATCAGCGTGCCCCGCCAAATGCCGAAGAGCACGCCTGCCAATGCAGTGAGCGCCGATCCGGGAATCAGCAATACCGTTGCGGCAACATAGAGCAGGCCGAATGCGATGATCCCCGCGATTCCCCATTGGGCAATATGCACCTGCACGAGATTGATCGCCTGGCCGATGGGGAGCAACCGGGCTATGACAATCAAGGAGAGGATGATCACCACCGGCGCCGCCCGGTTCACCCATTTTGCCCCATGGGCGACGGCCTTATTTTCAGTCATGATGGCTCCACCCTTCGATACATTACAATTTCAGTATGAGACGAAGCCGCCGCCGTTTCCATCGGCCACCGACATCCGCGTCATGAGTTGGTCTGATGATCGGCGGAATTCTTACACGCAATTTCGGTATCGCTCACCAGACTGCCGCCGCAGGATGAGCCGCAGCCCGCCGTGCATGCGAAGCAATGCGATCCGGTGACAATGCGACGGGCCATGAACGCGGCCGGATCAAAATCGCGGATGTGTCCCGCCTCCGCCGGCAGGCCGAGGGCGTAATTGAAATCACAGTCGTAAAGGGTACCGTCCCAACCGACGTGCAACTGATGGCGGCACATCAGTTCAGGCGTGGTTTCAAGATTGAAATTCCGCTCCAGCAGTTGTTGATAGTCGCCGGCGCGGCCGTCGCGCTTGAGATCGTGCAGGAATCGACCAATCGGCACATTGGTGATCGTATGCAGATGCGTGAAGCGAATGCCGAATTCGCCGCCGAGCCGCTCGCGATATGCGGCTTCCAATTCCGCCTGGTTTGGCGGCAGGGATGGGCCGCCGGGATTGTATACAAGGTAGAGCGGCAGTTTGGGATCGGATCCATAACCCCATGCGTTGAGTTGCCGAATGATTTCAATACTCTCCTGATAAACATGCTTCCCACGCTGACGATCCACGTTGGTCTCGAGATAGCATGGCAGCGAGGCGACAAGATGTACGCCCCGATCGGCATAAAATTTCGGCAGATCCCGATATCCATCTTCCAACATGATGGTGAGATTGGTACGTACCATCACCACAAATCCCCCGGACAGCGCGGCATCGACAAATCGGCGGAAATATGGGTTCATTTCCGGCGCTCCGCCCGTGATGTCAATGGTACTTGCACCCGATTTCTCTGCCGCCGCAAGCGTCCATTCCATGGTCTCCCACGACATCTGCTCCGTGCGGCGTGGCGAGGATTCCACGTGGCAGTGATGACAGGCGAGATTGCACGTCAGGCCGATGTTCACCTGCACTGTGCGGATGCTGATACCCCGCAGCGGCGCTGCACCGGCATCGGCCAGCCGAAGGTCAAAATCATTCTCCATCGCTTGGTTTAATACTCGTAAATTCATCCCTTTACCACCTCATCCTTAACCCGCAATATCAGCATCTCGCTGCAGCGCCGGCCGGAATAAACTTTTCGCTCCGGCTCGGGCAGACTCGCCACGCCCGTTGTCCATACACCCGTTTCCAGGGGTGATACGAAAATCTCCGGAACCCCCTGCGACCGCAGCTCCTGGGCCCACGCGGCGTGATCATACCCGACCGACCGCAACGAGAGTCGCAATTCGCCGGGCGAAGGCGCTTCCAGCAGCGCGTAATGGACGGCCGTGTCGCCGTCATGATCCGGCTTTCCCATCACGCCGCAATTCATGGCGAAATAATTGCGGCCGAGACGCCGCATCCATGGAAGCCCCGTATGGGTGCACACAAATCCGATCAGCTCGCGTTTTTTCAGCATCGGCAGCCAGCGGGTGGGGGTAAATTCTGATTCATACAGAAATTCATTGGTCCGATCAGGGCTGCCGTGGCATAAGAGAATTTTGCCTGCAGGCGTCTGCACAACCCGTTGATCCGGCCATGTGGCCAACCACCGGCGCTGAGCATCTGTAATACCGCGTTGGGCGATGGCAAAGGCGTCGCACGCGGTTCGTTCATCCTCCGGGGACGAATAGCCGCACGCGCACCCAGCTTGCCCTGCAGCCGCCTGCTGCTCATGATTGCCAGCCACCCATAGAGAAAAATGTCGGCGAATGAGTTCCAATATCTCACCCGCGTGCCCGCAGCATCCAATGGCATCTCCAATAAACGCCAGCGTCCGGCAACCATGACGGATCGCATCGTCGACGCATGCCTGAAGGGCCGGCGCATTGCCATAAGCGCCCCCCATCACGGCCATTCGCCATGGGGTCGCCTCATCCGAATTGTAGTTGGCGTCTGGCAAGTTCATCGGCATTCTCAATACTGTTCGACCACCATCGGCACGACGGCAACCATCGTCTCCAACGACGCTCCAGAACCCTCAACGCCCCATAAGCCCCACGGAATCATCGCCAGAGCGCCGGCCAGCCATAAAAATCCCATGATGCCGAAAACACCGGCATCGCCCCATGATGTTTTAGATACGGCAACCAGCAGGGGACCGGATGCAATGGCGCCGATTCGCCCCACCGCTACCGAGGCGCCGATGCCCG
>JAJZNY010000308.1 GCA_021852245.1 Planctomycetota bacterium
TCATGGTCGTGACGATCGCCATGCTCATGCTCGTGATCACCGTCACGATCAAATCTCATGGTGCCGTGCCGTCCCGGGGACACGTAAGCCCATTTTGAATTGGCGAGCGGGCTTCCGGCCAAACCGTTAAGCCGTTGAAGATAACGGTAGTTTGTGGCTGCCACCAAATGTCGCGACGGAGACTGCATCATTCGGCTCACATTACCGGTCAGCGCGGGCTGCGCGCTTGCCATGGAAGTTGACGCCAGACCGACCGTCAGGATGCCGGCCGCCACGAGAAGTTTGGGAAAGATGTGTTGCATGGAAATAACTCCTTAAAAATGTCCAAAGGGGCCTCGGAACACCCGAAACCCATGTCCGCATCGTAATCAACCAACATGAAAGCCATGTGAAAGATTTATTCACCACGGCGCGTTGCGTGCAGATAAGCAGCAATACCGCGGGCGATTCCCTTCGCCAGCCGTACCTGACCGCGATGCGAGCAGAGGTACTTCAGATCGCGTGGATCACTCATGAACCCCATTTCCACCAGCACCGCAGGGCACGTCGTATTGTCCAACACATACAGATGCCGGACTTCCGCTCTCACGTCGTGACAGAAGAAGTGCTCATGTTTGAGGCCGGCGGCGATGAATCTGGCCGCCAATCGAGAATCGGTGGAAGCGCCCTGCGCATAGATCACTGTGAAGCCGTGCATGCTGTGATGGCTGTATTCGTCGCAATGAAGGCTCACAAACAATGCAGCGTGTGCCTGGTTAGCGACTGCTACCCGGTGCTGGAGACTTACATACTTATCCCGGTCACGGGTGAGAATAAACCGGATTCGAGCCTTTCGCAGCAACGGAACCAGATCGCGGCCGACCGCCAAGGTCACCGTTTTTTCATCTACTCCATTGCGGCCATGGGTGCCCGGATCACTCCCTCCATGTCCCGGATCGATGACGACCGGCCGCTTATTGCGAAGTTTTGCGGGTGCTGATTGCAGTACTGACATGGTAGCGTCGCGATTCAAAATCGTGTGCGACTTAACGCCGAAATTCGCGTGTTCACCGCTTCGGGGTAATGGGCTTCCCATCGCAACGGTCGCCAAAAGCGCGATCATCAGGGGCAGCGGGCGGATCATCATGAATCTCCTTTCGCATCCGGGACTATGGACGAATCCTGCATGCCAATACTCAGCCTACGGTGAGAACATGAAAAGAACATGAATGCCGCGCGAACGGCTCAATACAATGGCCGAGGCGGGAAGATGGTGCTGGCTTATCTGCGGTCCCGGCGCCGGTGTCGGGCTTTGACCCGTCTGGCGTCGGTATTGTTTCCTTCCGGCAGGGCGGGTTGTTCGATGGTCTCATTGCTGATTTTCGGCGCCACACCGAATCGTGTGCCCTCAGGAGAAAGCTGGCGACTCCGCGAAATTCCGGAAAATCCGCTCGATGGGGGATAGTAACAGCGGCCTGTCTCGGCCTGCGTAATCATGTCACAGGCTTCCTGCGGATCGTCGGTCAGACGAAAAATTCGCAGATCCTCAGCCGAAATGTTTTTGTATTGGTTCAGCATGGTTCCGCGCAGCCAGCGGATCAACCCCTTCCAATAAGATTTGCCGATCAATACCACCGGGCGCGGATCAATCTTCATGGTCTGAATCAGCGTGAGAAGTTCAAAAAATTCATCCATCGTGCCGTAGCCACCGGGGAAACAGACAATCGCATGGCTGTATTTCACGAACATGGTCTTACGGACGAAGAAATAGTGGTGATTGACGGCGATGGTCTGGTATGGATTGGCACTCTGTTCATGTGGCAGGCTGATGTTGAGCCCGACGGAAACGCCGCCCGCATCCTTCGCACCCGAATTAGCCGCCTCCATGATGCCCGGCCCGCCTCCCGTAATAATGGCAAATTGCTTACGGGCCAACAAGGCAGCCAATACGCGCGCCTTTTTGTAAAGCGGATCGTGGCGCGGCGTGCGGGCCGAACCGAATATGGTGACCGCCGCTCCGAGATCTGAAAGCTGCTCAAACCCCTCGACAAACTCCGCCATGATCCGGAAAACCCGCCACATGTCGCGCGCCGTCGGATCACCATGGTTAAATTCATGTTCGTAGAGTGTTGCCATGCGCTGTCCGCCTTTCCAACCAGCATTGTATAAACTAAGTCGGCGTTTTTCGCCCGCAACATTAGCGGACGCGGCCATGCGGCTCCTGTGCCCGGTGGCAGCAACGGCCGCCATTTCCCACGCTCCGCACAAATATGCTATAACCGTGCTGATTGAAACGCCGGCAATTTTCCAGTCCGGCAGACCGCGATGAGACCATCATGCACATGCCAGATCAGATGAAGACCGAATTGAACTCATTGAGAAATGCCGCCAGTCCCTATCTGCGTCAGCACGCCGCCGACCCTGTTGACTGGCGACCATGGAATTCCGAAGCGATCGCCGAGGCCATGCAGCGGGATGTCCCCATTTTTCTTTCCGTCGGCTATGCCGCATGCCACTGGTGCCATGTCATGCAACATGAGGTGTTTCAGAATGCGTCCTTCGCGAAGCAGATGAATGCAAACTTTGTCAATATTAAAGTTGACCGTGAGGAACGCCCGGATATTGATGAAGCGTATATGCTCGCAACCCAGTTATTTTCCGGTTCCGGTGGATGGCCGATGAGTGTCTGGCTTACCCCGGAACTCAAGCCGTTTTATGCTGGAACCTATTTCCCCCCGGAAGATGCCCACGGCCGGCCTGGATTTCCACGGTTGATGGACGCGATATCGACCGCGTGGCGGAATAATCGTCGAGCGGTGCTGGAACAGGCGGATGAAATATGGCACGCCTTGGAACAGGCGATCCGCCACACCTCGATTCATCAGGATGTCGAGCCGTCCGAATTGCCGGCGGCGGTGCTGGATGATGCGGAAAAACGTTTTGATCCGGATCATGGAGGCTTCCGTGGGCATCCAAAATTTCCACCTCACCAGATGCTTCTCCTCTGGACTCAACTGCTGGAGATGTCAGCTTCCCGCACATCGGATTTTCCGCGGGCCATCACGGACCGAATCGAGCGTGCCGGGCCGATGCTCACCCTCACGCTGGACTCCATGCAATGGGGCGGGATTCACGATCTGGTTGGCGGGGGCTTTGCACGCTACAGTACCGATGAATGCTGGCATGTGCCGCACTTTGAAAAGATGCTCTACGACAACGCACAGCTGGCCCAAATTTACGCCCGTGTCGCCTTGCTGTTGCAACGGCGTGATTATGCCCATACCGCGGAGCGGATAATCGATTTCTGGTTGCGGGATATGTCGTCCACCGACGGATTGCTGTGGAGTTCGATGGACGCCGACAGCGAAGGCCATGAGGGGCGATATTACACGTGGACTTGGCAACAACTCACGGAAGTCCTTGCCGATGAGCCGCAACTTTTTGATTTTGCCCGACACGTCCTGGATATTTCCCCGCATGGTAATTGGGAGGGAACCCATGTCCTGCAGTTGGGTGCAAAGGGACGCGGGCGGGCCGACCTCTGGTTTGATCCGCGCTGGCCGGAATTGATGAATCGCCTCGAATCCGTTCGTCGTCGACGTCCCGCACCGGCTGTCGATGAAAAAATTATTACAGCGTGGAACGGTTTGATGCTCTCGGCACTCTCCTATGCCATGCGACTCGAAAACGGCGGCCGCTTCTACAATGCGGGCGTACGCCTGCTTTCCGCTCTCAACAATCGCCTGATCTCATCCACCGGTTCGGTTTTGCGTGGAACATGCGGAAACAATACCCTCGGCCCCGGCTTTTTGGATGATTACGCCTACCTTGCACGTGGCCTGATGGATTGGGTCGCAAACAACCCGCAGAACTCGGAGCAGACTCTGGCGCTGGCAGGACGAATAATCGACAGCGCGTTGGAACTCTTCAGCGGCGCGGCCGGCGAACTCTTCACGTCCGCTGATCTGCATGGAAGTCCGCTCAAGCAGATGCGGGCAGACCTTGACAATGCCGTTCCAAGCGCTTCAGCCGTCCTTATCAGTGCCATGCTCGATATTGATCACATCCAACGCACATCGCGTTATGCCGATCGGGCACGCCGCGCCCTCGAGTGCATTCTGCCGATCACCGGCAGTTATCCG
>JAJZNY010000409.1 GCA_021852245.1 Planctomycetota bacterium
ATATAAAACCGTCTGCGGTTTTCAATTCCATGATTTCCGCCTGCTGGCGGATGGCGTTAATGCCCGATTGCATCACCAACCACTTGGGGCGGCGCTTGACGAATCCGCTGACGTCTTCGCGCGTGATCGGCGGCATTTGCTGGCCGAAGCGTTCGATGTACAGGTCGAGAAGCCGCCGACGATGATCGGATTCCTCCTCCTGCATGATGGCGAAAATTTTGGCGGAGGCGGGAAAGTTGGTTCCCAGATACTGCGCAAATTCCCCGTAGGTCTTGCCGTCATCCTCCTCCATGGAAATGGCGAGGGCGAGAATTTCCTGTTCGGTAAGGTCTTTGAAACGTTTCATCCCGATAACTCCGTGAACACCAAGCGGCGAATTATATGCGACCGGCTCAAAAAGCGTGGAGTACCCAAGGCGTGTGCCGACAGGGGCTGACAGGCAGGTAACGGCTGCACAAGCTCGTCCGCACAATCAAGTTGCAGAGCCGCAAGCGGTGTTATGCCGCTCCGGCGGGTCCTGCTTCGGTATCCGGAGTGGTGACTTTATGCTTGACCGTGGCGATAAAGGAATAAATCACGGGGACCACGTAGAGCGAGAAGAGACAGCCGATTGAGAGTCCGGCCGCCAGCATCAGGCCCATGTCAAAACGGCTCACCGCCCCCGCACCGGTAGCGACGAGGAGGGGCACCACACCGAAGACCATCGCACCGGTGGTCATCAGAATGGGACGCAAGCGTACGGAAGACGCTTTAACAATCGCCTCATGGCGACTGAGACCTTCTTCCTCCTGCAGGCGGTTGGCAAATTCAACAATCAGAATACCCTGCTTGGTAATCAGGCCGATGAGCGTAATAAGCCCGACTTCCGTATAGATATTGAGCGTCGCCACACCAAGGAATAAAAAGATCAGAGCGCCGAAGATGGACATCGGCACGGTGAACATGACGATAAGAGGGTCAATGAAGCTTTCAAACTGCGCCGCCATCATCAGGAAGACGAGGATGATGGAGAGGACAAAGGTGACGACGATGGCATTGCCCTGTTCAAGATATTGGCGCGACTGACTGGCGTAGTCGATGGCGTAGCCGGGAGGGAGTATCTTTTTGGATAAATTCCTCAGGTAGGTGAGCGCCTGTCCGAGCGAAACACCCGGTGCGGGCACCCCTTCCAGGGTGGCGGCGTTAAGCTGCTGAAACTGCGCGATAAATTCGGGTTCCACCACATGGCGGATCGAGACGATGGTGGAAAGCGGGATCATCGCACCGGAATTCGTTCGGATGTAGTAGTTTTTTAATTGTGACGTGGTGGCCCGCCGGGCGTCGGCCAACTGCGGAATCACTTTGTAACTGCGTCCCTCGAGATCAAATCGATTGACGAAATTGCCCCCCAACAGAGGCTGAAGGTCACTGGTGATCTGAGCGGCAGTGAAGCCGAGATCGGCGGCAATCTTGCGATGAATCTTGATTTTCACCTGCGGATCATCAAAACGGATGTCCTTGGTCAGAAATACGAATTTGTGGCTTGCCATCGCTGCTTTGAGCATTCGATTCGCCACCTGATCCAGTTCGGAGAATGTATGTGTCGTCTTGATGACAAACTGAACGGGGAAGCCGCCGGCTGATCCGGGGAGCGACGGCAGCGGAAATGCCGCAACCTGCACGCCTGCGACGGCTTTGAGCTTCTTATCCAGAATGGGGAGAATCTGCTGCTGGGTAACGGTTCGTTCATTCCACGGTTTGAGCAACATGCCGCCGACGAGGGTATTCTGCCCCGGCGAGACGAATGAAAATCCATTAACCTGGAACACCCGCTGAGTCTGCGGGAAGGAATCGCAGATTTTCTTGATCTGGGCCGCATATTTGGACATGTAATGCAGCGTGGCGGTCGGTGGGCCGGTACCGGTAAAGAACAGAATGCCCTGGTCTTCCGTCGGCGCGAGTTCCGCTTTAGTGCCCATGACCAGGAATGGAATACTGACAAAGAGCCCGGCGGCGGCAATGAGCACGGCAATGCGAATCTTGAGGATTGCTTCGAGCGTCATGATATAGAAGCGGCGCACGGCATCAAAAACATGGTCTAGAAAGCTCACCAGCCCATGCGGGCGGGGCGGCTTGAGGAGATGGCTGCTGAGCATGGGGGAGAGTGTGAGTGCCACCACCATGGAAACGAGCACGGTAAAGACGAGTGTAAACGCAAACTCGCTGAAGAGGGAGCCGGTGAGCCCCCCCATGAGCCCGATCGGGGCAAATACGGCGGCCAAAGTTGTCGACATGACGAGGATCGGGTTGGCAAGTTCGCGGGCACCCCGAATAGCGGCCGCGGTGGGTGCCATTCCCTCATCGATGTGCCGTTGAATATTTTCAACAACAATGATGGCGTCGTCGACGACCAGACCGATGGCGAGAATGATGGCCAGTAATGTGAGCAAGTTGATGGAAAATCCGCTGGCGTCCGCGAATGTACCAGCGCCGATAATGGATAATGGGATCGCGATGGCCGGGATGAAAAGCGCCCGCAGCGAACCGAGGAAGAGGAAGACCACCAGCACCACGATGCCGAGCGTGATCAGTACGGTATTTTCCACATCGGCGATGGCAACTTTGATGTACGTGCTGCCGTCAAAACCGACGGTGGCGTGAAGGCCGGGTGGAAGGGATTTCTTGATCTTGGCAAACATGGCGTGTACCGAGTGGGCGACGGCAAGATCGTTGGCATCAGGCGTGGTTTGAATGCCCATGAAAACAGCCCGCTTGCCGTTAAGCAAGACGCTGGAATTGTAATTTTGAGCACCCAATTCCACATGTGCGACATCTTTGAGATAAATGATGGCGGAGCCGACTTTTTCCACCACCAAATTTTTGAACTCATTGACATTTTTGAGCTGGGTCGTGGCGGTGATAACCTGGGCGATATTTTTACCCCGGAGCCGCCCTACCGCCGAGATGCTGTTGTTATTGGCGATTGCGTTGTACACATCGGAGGGCGTGATCCCCAAGGCCGCCATTTTATTGGGTTCCAACCAAACGCGGACGGCAAAGCTGTTTCCGCTGGATCCGGTACCGGGGGGGAGAATCTGGGCCTGACTGACGCCCGGAATGGACTGAATTTCAGGTTGGATGACGCGCAACAGGTAGTCGTTGATCTGCTGGCCGGTGAGCCGACGGCTATAAAATGCCAGATAAATCAATGCCCGACTGTCGCCGACGGATTCATTGACGGAGGGTGACTGACTTTGGGGCGGCAACTGACTGGCCACCTGTTTGACCTTGGCCAAGATCTGGGCAATGTCGGAGTTCGGATTTGAGTTCAAGACCATGTTGGCACTAATGGTGGAGGTGCCTTCGGTGCTGGTACCGGTCATGTAGTCGATATTGGGGGCTTGGGCGATCGCCTGCTCAAGGCGGGAGGTAATGAAGCCTTGAACCGTTGACGGACTGGCACCCGGATAAGCCGTGGTGACCGTCACGGTTGTACTGATGATATTGGGGTATTCCCGCACCGTCATCGTCAGCCAGGCGCGCAAGCCGACGATGAGGATGATGAGATTAATAGCGCTGGCCAGAACCCAGCGTTTTACAAATATGTCGGTAAATTTCATTCCATCAACATCCGAATTCAGGGTTTAATGGTGTTACTGATCTTGACAACGGCTCCGGGATGGAGCTTGATCTGCCCCGCAGTCACCACCGACTCGCCCGGCTTCAGACCCGATAAGATGGCCGTCATCTGGTCGCGCTCCGGCCCCACGACGACGGGCACCTGCGTGACTATTTTCTGATATTTTGCGTTTTTCGGGGTCTTTGCCGATGGAGTCGCCGCGGGTTTACTGATAATGAGATACACATAATCACCGTAGGTGTTATAGGTGATAGCGGTATCGGGCACGACATCATAAGTATTGATTTTGCCGGTATGCACCGTCACCTCACCGAACATGCCGGGCCGAAGCAGCAGATGGCGGTTTTTGAATTCCGCCTGAACCTGAATGGTGCGGGAGTTGGTATCCACGTTGGAGGAAATGGACTGAATTTTTCCCATGAACATATGTTTCGGGTAGGCATCGACGGCAAGCGATACGCTTCGGCCTACTTTCAATTCGGGGAATTCGTTCTGCGGAA
>JAJZNY010000116.1 GCA_021852245.1 Planctomycetota bacterium
TGGAAATCGTCTCCACCGAAGCCCAGCTCGATTATTACATCCGCCACGCCGTGGAGGTGGCCGATGACCATCCGGTCCTGATCGATCGATTCCTCGGCGACGCGACGGAAGTGGATGTCGACGCACTTGGGGACGGCGAATCCTTCATGGTGCTGGGCGTGATGGAGCATATTGAAGAAGCAGGCATCCACTCCGGCGATTCCGCCTGTTCGCTCCCGCCATTCAGTCTCGCTCCGGAGATCATCGATCAGATACGCCGCAATACCCTCGCGCTGGCGTCAGCACTGAAAGTTCGCGGGCTCATGAATGTGCAGTTTGCGATCAAAGATGATCAGGTATACGTGCTGGAGGTCAATCCGCGTGCCAGCCGGACGGTGCCGTTTGTAAGCAAGGCGACCGGCGTGCCGTGGGCCCGGATCGCCGCCAAACTCATGTGCGGAAAAACGCTCTCTGAGCTGGGTATCTCGCGTGAGGTGATCCCACAGAAGCACGTGGCGGTGAAGGAAAGCGTATTCCCATTTAATAAATTTCCCGGAGTGGATGTGATCCTCGGCCCCGAGATGCGCTCCACCGGCGAGGTGATGGGCATTGACCGCACATTCCCCGTGGCGTACGCCAAATCGCAGATGGCGGCCGGCGGAAGCCTGCCGACCTCCGGAACGGTCTACATCAGTGTGCGCGATACTGATAAAGCCGCGATCGTGCCGATCGCCCGGAAAATCGCGTCCGCAGGTTTCAACATCATCTGTACGGGCGGCACCTATAAAGTGCTTGAGGCGGCCGCAGTTCCATGCAGCCGGATTAACAAAATTCAGGAAGGGCGTCCGAACATCATCGATGTGATTAAAAATCATCAAGTGCAGCTGCTGATCAATACGCCCACGCACAAAGGGCCCACCACGGATGAAGGCCAGATTCGCGCCGCGGCCGTGCTGCACAAAATCCCGATCATCACCACGGTAACCGCCGCCGAGGCGGCCGCCGAGGCGATGGTGAGCCTCAAGGCGACGGATTGGACCGTCAAACCCATTCAGGAATATTACGCCGAAATGGTTGAATCATCGAAATAGGCCGTTCCGATCGATGCTCGGCCGGCGTGTGGGTTCGAGCCTGGCCGGCGTTGGAATCGACCGGCTATGCCGGGCATAAATCGCTGCTTCGCGGCATGCAGCCGATAATGACAAATATCCCGATTATCCATCGCCCGGGTGCCGGGGCCGCCCGATACTGCTTGTACATGTCAGCTCATCCTGAATGAAGCGGCGTACGTAATTTGGAGAGGGCCATGATCGCAGAGACGGCTCAGTGCAGTGATCCTTCAGAGGTTCCAGCTATACCGGGCAAAGTGTATCTTTCCGAGCTGATGGGGGCGCTAAGTTATGCCCTCGATCTGACCGAGGGGCTGCCGCCGGGGCACTGCCTGCGAGCCTGCTGGATCGGCACACAGATTGCGATTGAATTATGTCTGGACGACGCGGCGCTTTCAGATACTTTTTTCACCATTTTGCTCAAAGATGCCGGGTGCTCCAGCAACGCCGCCCGCATTTATGAACTTTACGATAATGACGATTTATCGGTCAAGGCGGATTTTTACACCGTTAATAATCAAAGCTTGGCTCAGGTGGCGAAATTTGTCTGGTCGCATCTGGCGCCACATGCGCCGATTCGCGAAAAACTCTCGCGACTTGTGCACCTGGCCGTAAACGGAAATGAACTGCAGGATGAAGTCGTGTCCGCGCGATGCCAGCGCGGAGCCGCCATCGCCAAACGAATGGGGTTTAATGATCGTGTGGCTGAGGCGATCAACGGCCTCAACGAGCATTGGAACGGTAACGGGCGGCCTAACCGCCTGAGCGGCAGCGCCATCCCGTTGCAGAGCCGCATTGCCCTTCTGGCGCAGGTGACGGAGATATTTTATTCGGCGGGTGGTCCGGCTCAGGCACTTAAGGAGGTATACCAACGCAGCGGCACCTGGTTTGATCCGCGGCTGGTAACGGCATTGAGTCGTGCGGCGGGCAAACCGGGTTTCTGGTCCACCCTCAAATCGCCAAATTTGGAAAAAACCGTCATGAGCCTGGAACCGGCATCTCACGCCATGGAGGTGGACGATCGGCAGATCGACATCATCGCCGAGGCGTTCGCGGAGGTGATAGACTCCAAGAGCCCCTTTACCTCGGGCCATTCCGACCGCGTGGCGGTCTTTGCCGATGCCATCGCCGCTGAACTTGGTTTTTCGTCGGCTCGGCGCCGGTGGCTGCGGCGTATTGCGCTTCTGCACGATATCGGCAAGTTAGGCGTGAGCAACGCCATTCTGGATAAGCCCGGCAAACTCACCGATGAGGAATGGACGAGCATCCGTCGGCACCCGGTCTATTCACGCAGCATCCTTGAACGCATCTCGATATTTGCCTCTCTGGCCCCGATTGCCGGAGCCCACCACGAGCGGCTTGACGGCCGGGGATATCCCGACGGGATCAGTGCTGATCGGATTTCCATTGAAACCCGCATCATCACCACCGCTGATGTTTTTGATGCCCTGACGGCCGACCGCCCCTATCGCAAAGCGATGTCACTGGAACAGGCTATGGCAATTCTGGAAAAGGATCGGGGTGCGGCGATTGACGGTGATTGCCTTGATGCCCTGAAAAGAGCGATTGAAAATTCGGGCGGTGCCCTGCTGAAGGCTGATCATTAAGCAACTCTGCAAATCGTTACGGCGAGGACGTGGTCGCCCTTCGCCCCTGCCTGTCGCCCCCGGCGGTCAGAACATGCCGAGTTGCAGTTTAGCGGCTTCCGACATGCGATCTTTTGTCCACGCGGGTTCCCAGACCAGATTCACCTTCACTGATTTAATTCCCTCGACCGATGCGACCGCCTGCTGAACCTGTGGAGGCATGGTGCCGGCAACCGGGCAGCCGGGCGCGGTGAGGGTCATATCCACCAGCACATCCTTCTCCGGTGAAATTTCAATACGGTAGATCAGGCCCAGATCATAAATGTTGACGGGAATTTCTGGGTCATAAATGGTGCGTAATTTTTCAATGATATCCGCCTCCATCGCGCTGTTTTCAATCGCAGAGATGATCTGGGTCGGGGTCGCCGGGCCATCGCCGTCGGCGGATGAAGCAGGCGGGCGAACGCCCGGCGTGGGGGGCGTGGCATTGACGGGCAGGGGGACGGAATTCGGGTTTTTGAATACAAACCCGCGCCCCGCTGTATCATCCCGATAGGTGATTTCGGTTCCCTGGAGGCTTGGCAGGCTCACCGGATCGCAGGCGATCGTGATTCCCAGCGATTCAAAAATCACATCGTCATCATGCCGCACTTCAGTGAGGTCCAGACTGTAATTAAACCCCTGAACATTGCGCCCTTTGATGCCGACACGCAGCACGGCCTGATCGGACATGCCCTGTTCCGCGATGATTTTCTTTATTTCGGCTGCAGCCGCTTCGGTAACCGTTATGGCCATAGTTATTACTCGGTCTTAGCCTCACTCCGGTCATCTTTCAAAGCCGCATCGAGCGTGTGCCACGCCAGTGTCGCACACTTGATCCGAACCGGAAACTCCCGCACGCCGGAAAAAACCTCGAGTTTATCGAGACCGTCGATCTCGATCGGCTCATGCATCGGTGTGGTGAGGAGGGTGTGAAATTTGTTAAACAGCGATTTAGCTTCTTGAATCGTGCGCCCTTTAATCGCTTCGGTCATCATTGACGCCGACGCGGTGGAAATCGCGCACCCGGCACCGGTAAAACTGGCGTCCGCAATCCGGTCGCCGTCCATCTTGAGATAGAGTTCCAGGCGGTCGCCGCAGAGCGGATTGTGCCCCTTGGCATGATGATTCGCATCGGCGAGGGCATGAAAGTTCCGTGGTTTTCGATTGTGGTCGATGATGGTCTGCTGATAAAGTTCTCGCAGGTCAGACATCAGCGAAATACCTCGATCACCCGGCGCAGGCCGGCGGCAAGAGCATCAATATCCTCCGGCGTGTTGTAAAACGCCAGCGATGCCCGGGCCGTGGCGGGAATGTGATAAAAATCCATCAGCGGCTGGCAGCAATGATGTCCGGTGCGGATGGCGACATGTTCCTGATCCAGAATGGTG
>JAJZNY010000459.1 GCA_021852245.1 Planctomycetota bacterium
ATAAAAAAGGGTGCCTCCGACCTGCATCTGCATGTGGGGCGTCCACCAGTCCTCAGACTCAACGGTCATCTGCGCGATCTTCAAACCAAGGCACTCGAGCCTGAAGACACCATGGCGTTGATGAAGTCCATTACTCCGGAGCGGGGACAGCAGGAACTGCAGGAAAGCGGCAGTACAGATTTCGGTTTTGCCTTTTCCACCCCCGACGGAACGGCGAAAGCCCGCTTCCGTGTCGCTGCGTTTCGAGAACGCGGAAATGTCTCGCTTGTACTGCGCAAAATTCCGTACAAATTGCTCAGCTTTGAAGATATCGGTTTGCCTCCGATCTGTGCTGAGCTCTGTCGGCGTCCACGGGGACTTTTTCTGGTAACCGGCCCGACCGGCTCGGGGAAAACAACATCCCTCGCCACCATGATTGACTATATTAACACCAATTACGATCGCCATATCATCACCGTTGAAGATCCCGTTGAATATTATCACCAGCATAAAAAGAGCCTCATCAGCCAGCGCGAGGTGGGCGAAGGCAACGACGTGCCCTCCTTCGCCGAAGCGCTCCGACGTGCCCTGCGTCAGGACCCCGACGTTATCCTGGTCGGCGAAATGCGCGATCTGGAAACTATTTCTGCTGCGATCCGGGCCGCCGAGACCGGGCACCTCGTGTTCGGGACATTGCACACCACCGGCTGTCAGGGAACCATCAACCGCGTTATCGATGCCTTCCCGGTTGATCAGCAGGAGCAGATTCGTGTTCAGCTCTCCACGACTCTGCTCGCGGTTCTCTCGCAGGCACTTCTGCCCCGGCTCGATATCGAAAGTGTCACGGCCGCCTATGAATTTCTCGTGATCACCCCAGCCATCTCCAACCTGATTCGTGAAAACAAGACATTTCGTATTGACTCGGCCATTCAAACAGGGAAGAAATTCGGCATGCAACTGCTCGATGATCACTTGCTCGATCTCTTCAAATCAGGCAAGGTCAGTGCGGAAGATGCAATTGATAAGGCCCGCCATCCGGCCGATCTGGCCGAACGCATGGGTAAACGCCTTAATCGTCCGGATACCGAAAAAGATACCACGGCCGGCGGTCGTGCCGCCTGACGGCACCCGCCAATGTTTGAGAGAGAGCCTAACTCGGAGTCATCATGGCAGAATCAGATAAAACGCCCAAGACCGGCAATCCAACCGGAAATCCCGCGCCCGCAGGTGCCAATCGTCAGCCCGCCGGCGGGGGGCCTTCCGATGCGGCTAATAAATTCAGAATGCCGCCGATCGATCAGTTAAAAGATCGACCCTTGGGGCGGGTGCTCATCAAGATGGGGCGTCTGACCCGTGAGCAGGTCCATCAGGGGCTCGCCGTTCAGCAGCAGCAGAAGGCCAAGCGCATTCATACGCCCATCGGTCAGGTGCTGGTGGAGATGGGACTTATCACCCAGAAAGACCTTAATCTGGCGCTTGCCGCTCAGCGCGGGTTTGAAGTCGTCGATCTGGACAACCGCGAATTTCCGCCCGATTTGATCGCCCGTCTTCCGTCGCAGATGGCCAGTGTCTACCGCGTTATTCCCATCGCTTTTGATGAGGCTTCCAACACCATCACCATTGCACTGGATTCTCCGGATAATTTCCGCGTTGTGGATGATCTTCAAACCCTGATGGGATACAAGGTGATCACCTGTATCGCCGATTCCGATGCAGTGGCAAAATTATTGGCAAAATTCTACGAGTCGCATCAGGAATCGCTCGCTGATCTCATGGGCGAAATTGGTTCCGATGCCACGCTCAAGGCATTGGAAAATCGCGGCGAATCCATCGATCTGGAAACACTCAAAGATCTCGCGGAGTCTAATCCAGTCAAGCGGCTTCTCAATACCGTGTTGATGCAGGCGATCAAAGAGCGGGCGTCCGATATCCATTTCGAACCCTTCGAAGATGAATTCAAGATGCGCTATCGTATCGATGGCGTACTCTACGAAATGGTGCCACCACCTAAATACATCGCCATGGCACTGGCAAGCCGTATCAAAGTCATGGCCAACCTTGATATCGCGGAACGTCGCGTGCCGCAGGACGGCCGCATCCCGCTGGTCATCGGCGGGCAGCCGGTTGATTTACGTGTGGCGGTGCTTCCGACTATCTTCGGCGAGAGCATTGTGCTGCGTGTGCTGGACCGGTCCAACGTATCACTCGATCTGGACAAGCTCGGTATGCGTGATGACGATCTACGCGTTTTCCGCCAGTTGATCGACAAGCCCAATGGTATTGTATTGGTGACCGGCCCGACCGGATCGGGTAAAACCACCACCCTTTATGCCGCGCTCAATGAGCTCAACAGCATCGAAGATAAGCTCATCACAACGGAAGATCCCGTCGAGTACGACATTGACGGCATCGTGCAGGTGCAGATACGTTCAGAAATTGAACTCACATTTGCACGCTGCCTTCGCGCGATTCTCCGTCAGGATCCGGATATCATCCTCGTTGGCGAAATTCGCGACAAAGAAACCGCAGAAATTGCCACCCAGGCGTCCCTCACCGGCCACCTCGTCTTCAGCACATTGCATACCAACGACGCTCCGTCGTCGATTGCGCGACTTTTGGATCTGGGCGTTGAACCGTTCCTCATCACCGCAACCGTGGAAGGTATTCTTGCTCAGCGGCTCTGCCGCAGAATCTGCAGTAACTGCAAGGAGGAATTCAAGCCGACCGAAGAGCAACTCATGGAACTGGGGCTTTTGCCCGAAGAAGTGCGGGAAAAAACGTTCTTCCATGGTCGCGGTTGCAACAAGTGCAACAATACAGGCTATAAAGGGCGTCTCTCCATCACCGAGATCATGGTTCTCGATGATGATATGCGGCAGATGATTATGGAACATGCGTCCACCGATCTCCTGCGTGATGCGGCCCGCAAACGCGGGATGCGCAATCTTCGGGAATCCGGCCTTCTCGCCATTTATGAAGGCATCACCACCATTGAAGAGGTCGTGCGTCACACCATTGTTGAAGAATAATGGCGGTGTCGCCTGCCCTTGGATTTCGTTCACTGAGTTTTAGAGTTCTCTCCGATCACGCACAGCCTCCGAGGATGTTGTTCAATTCCTGATCTCAACCGATAATGTCTTCATGGATGCTGCCGATAATATTGCTCTGGAATTTCTCAGCCAGCGCGGTCTGAAAATCACCGCCGGCCGACGTGCCATCATCCGTGAAATTATCGCCTTTGGTCGTCCCTTCGAGGCGGAAGAATTATTACTCAATCTCGGGCGTCATCCGGAACGAGTGAGTAAAGCGACGGTTTACCGTACCCTGAAGCATCTGGTCGATGGCGGCCTGATCAATCAGGTCTTTTTCGGACCTGCCAAACAGAGCTATTATGACTTTGCAGGCAGCGGCGCGGCTCATGCCCATCTTGCAGACGTACAAAGTGGGAAGATTGTTGAATTTACCAACCCTGAAGTTGTCCAACTCTGTCGAAAAATTGCGCGACAGCTCGGTTATCGCTACATTTCACATCGATTTCTTATCCTTGGAGAGCCGACCGATAAACCGCAGGGGTGATAACTTTCGATCGACGAAAAAATGAACTTGGATTACGGTTCCAAGCTCGATGATAAAACGGGCCGGTGATCATGATGCACGCGCAATCAATCGTCGGCGGTACAATTCAGCTTGATTGGTCTTCTGGGGCTGGAGGCGGCGGAATGGAGAATTCCCCAAAAGTATGCGGGACCTAACGCCGATAAGACTTCGCATGGATACGCAGACGATTTGTGACGCAAAAGTTCTCCTCATTCTAACGGCGATCAAGACAGAGTATGTTGCCGTGAAGCAGGTCATTGACCGCTGGATGGCCGATACGCCTTCCGCAGTTCGCACAGATCAATATGACCAGGTGGCTGTCGAGATTATCGGTATTCGAGCCAAAAGGATTCGAGAAGTGATCCCGGTTTATTCGCACAGTCGAGTGGCGGGGGTCATCATGGCCGGTCTCGCCGGCGCACTGAGTCCCGAACTTGATACCGGCGATGTGATCATTGATTCATCCAGCACCAACGCATCTTCGCTGGCGCAATTTATGGATAATATGTCGGGTCGAAAACGAGTAT
>JAJZNY010000288.1 GCA_021852245.1 Planctomycetota bacterium
CACCATTCTGGATCAGGAACATGTCGCCATCCGCACCGGACATCATTGCTGCCAGCCGCTGATGGATTTTTATCACATTCCCGCCACGGCCCGGGCATCGCTGGCGTTTTACAACACGCCGGAGGATGTTGATGCTCTTGCCGCCGGCCTGCGCCGGGTGATCGAGGTATTTCGCTGATGTCTGACCTGCGAGAACTTTATCAGCAGACCATCATCGACCACAATCGAAAACCACGGAACTTTCATGCCCTCGCCGATGCGGATCATCATGCCAAGGGACACAACCCGCTCTGCGGCGACCGCCTGGAACTCTATCTCAAGATGGACGGTGATCGGATTGCGGACGCCGGTTTTACCGGTGCCGGGTGCGCGATTTCCACCGCGTCGGCGTCAATGATGACCGAAGCGATTAAAGGGCGTACGATTCAAGAGGCGAAATCTCTGTTTAACAAATTTCACACCCTCCTCACCACGCCGATGCATGAGCCGATCGAGATCGACGGGCTCGATAAACTGGAAGTTTTTTCCGGCGTGCGCGAGTTTCCGGTTCGCATCAAGTGCGCCACATTGGCGTGGCACACGCTCGATGCAGCTTTGAAAGATGACCGGAGTGAGGCTAAGACCGAGTAATAACTATGGCCATAACGGTTACCGAAGCGGCTGCGGCCGAAATTAAAAAAATCATCGCGGAACAGGGCATGTCCGATCAGGCCGTGCTGCGTGTCGGCATCAAAGGGCGCAATGTTCAGGGGTTTAATTACAGTCTGGACCTCACTGAAGTGCGGCATGATGACGATGTGATTTTTGAATCGCTGGGAATCACCATCGCCTGCGATCCGGTGAGCCTGCCAAGCCTGCAGGGAACCGAAATCACCTATCGGGATGATACAGCGGGGCGGGGGTTTGTATTCAAAAACCCGAATTCCGTCCCCCTGCCCGTCAATGCCACGCCCCCCACGCCGGGTGTTCGCCCGCCTGCTTCATCCGCCGACGGCGATGGACCGGCGACCCCGACCCAGATCATCTCCGCCATTGAAAACAGTGCAATGGAGGCGGATATCATTGAAAAATTACGCACCATTTACGACCCCGAAATTCCTGTCAACATTTATGATCTCGGACTGATCTACCGTATTGAAATTTCACCGGAAAAAGATGTGCTGGTGGATATGACCCTCACCGCGCCGGGCTGCCCGGTTGCCGGCACCATGCCCCCGCAGGTTCAGCAGGCGGTCGCATCGGTGGAGGGAATCAAATCAGCCAAGGTGAATCTGGTCTGGGAGCCCGCGTGGACAAAAGACCGCATGTCGGAAGCCGCTAAACTGCAACTCGGCATGTTCTGACCGCGTGGCGGCAGGCAGAGGCCAAGGGCGACCACGTCCTCGCCGTACCGATTGGCAAATCTGCTTAATGATCAGCCTTCAGCAGGGCACCACCCGAGTTTTCAATCGCCCTTTTCAGGGCATCAAGGCAATCACCGTCAATCGCCGTACCCCGATCTTTTTCCAGAATCGCCATAGCCTGTTCCAGTAACATCGCTTTGCGATAGGGGCGATCGGCCGTCAGCGCATCAAAAACATCAGCGGTGGTGATGATGCGGGTTTCGATGGAAATCTGATCGGCACCGATCCCGTCGGGATATCCCCGGCCGTCAAGCCGCTCGTGGTGAGCTCCGGCAATCGGGGCCAGAGAGGCAAATATCGAGATGCGTTCCAAGATGCTGCGTGAATAGACCGGGTGCCGACGGATGCTCGTCCATTCCTCATCGGTGAGTTTGCCGGGCTTATCCAGAATGGCGTTGCTCACGCCCAACTTGCCGATATCGTGTAGAAGCGCAATACGCCGCAGCCACCGGCGCCGAGCCGACGAAAAACCAAGTTCAGCGGCGATGGCATCGGCAAAGATCGCCACGCGGTCGGAATGGCCCGAGGTAAAGGGGCTCTTGGAGTCTATCACCTCCGCGAACGCCTCGGCGATGATGTCGATCTGCCCGTCGTCCACCTCCATGGCGTGAGATGCCGGTTCCAGGCTCATGACCGTCTTTTCCAAGTTCGGAGATTTGAGGGTGGACCAGAAACCCGGTTTACCCGCTGCACGACTCAATGCCGTTACCAGCCGCGGATCAAACCAGGTGCCGCTGCGCTGGTACACCTCCTTAAGTGCCTGAGCCGGACCACCCGCCGAGTAAAATATCTCCGTCACCTGCGCCAGAAGGGCAATGCGACTCTGCAACGGGATGGCGCTGCCGCTCAGGCGGTTCGGCCGCCCGTTACCATTCCAATGCTCGTTGAGGCCGTTGATTGCCTCAGCCACACGATCATTAAACCCCATTCGTTTGGCGATGGCGGCTCCGCGCTGGCATCGGGCCGATACCACTTCATCCTGCAGTTCATTTCCGTTGACGGCGAGGTGCACAAGTCGCGAGAGTTTTTCGCGAATCGGCGCATGCGGAGCCAGATGCGACCAGACAAACTTCGTCACCTGAACCAGGCTTTGATGATTCACGGTGTAAAAATCCGCCTTGACCGATAAATCGTCGTTATCGTAAAGTTCATAAATGCGGGCGGCGTTGCTGGAGCATCCGGCATCTTTGAGCAAAATGGTGAAAAAAGTATCTGAAAGCGCCTCGTCGTCCAGACATAATTCAATCGCAATCTGTGTGCCGATCCAGCAGGCTCGCAGGCAGTGCCCCGGCGGGAGCCCCTCGGTCAGATCGAGGGCATAACTTAGCGCCCCCATCAACTCGGAAAGATACACTTTGCCCGGTATAGCTGGAACCTCTGAAGGATCACCGCACTGAGCCGTCTCTGCGATCATGGCCCTCTCCAAATTACGTACGCCGCTTCATTCAGGATGAGCTGACATGTACAAGGAGTATCGGGCGGCCCGGGCACCCGGGTGATGAAGAAACCGGAGATTTGTCATTATCGGCTGCATGCCGCGAAGCAGGGATTTCTGCCCGGCATAGCCGGTCGATTCCAACGCCGGGTGGGCTCGAACTCACACGCCGGCCGAGCGCCGGTCGAAGCTGCTTATTTCGATGATTCAACCATTTCGGCGTAATATTCCTGAATGGGTTTGACGGTCCAATCTGCCGCCTTGAGGCTAACCATCGCCTCGGCAGCCGCCTCGGCGGCGGTTACCGTGGTGATGATCGGGATTTTGTGCAGGACGGCGGCGGCGCGAATCTGCCCTTCATCCGTCGTGGGCCCTTTGTGCGTGGGCGTATTGATCAAGAGCTGCACCTGATGATTTTTAATCACATCGATGATGTTCGGACGCCCTTCCTGAATTTTATTAATCCGGCTGCACGGAACCCCCGCCGCCTCAAGAACTTTATGGGTGCCGCCCGTACAGATGATGCTGAAACCTGCGGAGGCGATTTTCCGGGCGATCGGCACGATCGCGGCTTTATCGGTATCGCGCACACTGATGTAGACCGTTCCGGATGTCGGCAGGCTTCCGCCGGCCGCCATCTGCGATTTGGCATACGCCACCGGGAACGTGCGGTCAATGCCCATCACCTCACCGGTGGAGCGCATCTCGGGGCCGAGGATCACATCCACGCCGGGAAATTTATTAAATGGAAATACGCTTTCCTTCACCGCCACGTGCTTCTGCGGGATCACTTCACGCGAGATACCCAGCTCAGAGAGGGTTTTCCCGCACATGAGTTTGGCGGCGATCCGGGCCCACGGCACGCCGGTCGCCTTGCTGACAAACGGCACCGTCCGGCTGGCACGCGGATTGACCTCCAGCACGTATACCTGATCATCTTTGATCGCAAACTGCACATTCATGAGCCCGCGAACTCTCAGTGCTGACGCCAGGGCGAGAGTATTGCGGCGAATCTGGTCAATGATCTCCGGAGCGAGGCTGAAGGGCGGGAGCGAACAGGCGGAATCGCCGGAGTGGATGCCTGCTTCTTCAATATGCTCCATCACGCCCAGCACCATGAAGGATTCGCCGTCCCCCAGTGCGTCGACATCCACTTCCGTCGCGTCGCCGAGGAATCGATCGATCAGGACCGGATGGTCATCGGCCACCTCCACGGCGTGGCGGATGTAATAATCGAGCTGGGCTTCGGTGGAGACGATTTCCA
>JAJZNY010000203.1 GCA_021852245.1 Planctomycetota bacterium
GCAGCCAACGGTTGAAGTCGTTGATGTCCAGCGGGTGCGCCAGCATTAAATCTTTAATTTCCCGGTTGCGGGCCTGAATGGCGCAGACCGTCGCGATGATCACCACCAGCGTCCAGCCGATGATCGTCGCCCAGCGTTTAACGGCAGCAGATTCCTGTTGAGTCACACTTTTTTCCATGATGAGCGTTTGCTCCGGCCCTTGCCGGAACCAACACGTACAGCTTCGGTGCAGCTTTCAGGCGTCGGACATATTTGCCAACTCGGCCCTGTCGCGTCATCATATCCGCTTTTGGTGAAGGAGGCTCGCCCATGGGCGAATCACAAAAAAACGAATCGGTAAAAAAAATTGTCCTCGCCTATTCCGGCGGACTTGATACGTCAGTTATTCTCCCCTGGCTCAAAGATCATTACGCTGGCGTAAAGCTCATCGCCTTTGCGGCCGAACTCGGTCAGGGGGATGAACTCGCCGGTATTAAGGCCAAGGCCCTTAAAAGCGGCGCTGATCGGTGCATCGTGGCCGATCTGCGCGAAGAGTTCGCCCGCGATTACTGCTTTCCCATGTTGCGTGCCGGTGCCGTTTATGAACATTCCTACCTGCTGGGCACCTCCATCGCCCGCCCGCTGATTGCCAAGCATCAGGTGGATGTTGCCCACCAATTCGGCGCCGATGCGGTTGGCCATGGTGCCACCGGCAAGGGAAATGATCAGGTACGCTTCGAACTCACCTACATGGCGCTGGGCCCCGAGCTCAAAATCATCGCTCCATGGAAGGATGATCGCTTTGAGCTTCGCAGCCGCGAGGCCGCCATCGAGTACGCCAAGCTTAAGGGCGTTCCCATTTCCCAAACCACACGCAAAATTTATTCCCGCGATCGCAACCTCTGGCATATTTCCCATGAGGGCGCCGATCTGGAAGACCCCGCCAACGAGCCGCGCGATGATCTCTGGGTTATGAGCGTTCCCGTGAGCAAAGCCCCCGCCAAGCCCGGTTATGTCCGCGTCGGCTTTGAAGCCGGTACGCCCGTAAGCGTCGATGGCCGCAAACTGGCTCCGCACAAAATCATCGAAAAACTCAATGAGCTGGGCGGTCGCCACGCCGTGGGTCAGGTGGATCTGGTGGAAAATCGTCTTGTCGGCATGAAGAGCCGTGGCGCCTATGAAACCCCCGGCGGCACGATTCTGATCACCGCCATCCGGGCGCTGGAATCGCTTTGTCTGGAGCGGGAATTGATGCACTACAAGCAGCAACTTGCCCTGAAGTACGCCGAACTGGTTTACTACGGCCAATGGTTCCACCCGCTGCGTGTCGCGCTCGACAGCTTCATGCAGACTGCCACCCAAAGTGTTACCGGCGAGGTGAAAGTCAAGCTTTTCAAAGGTCGGGCGACCGTCGCCTCGGTCACATCGCCCAAATCGCTCTACAGCCGCGATCTGGCGAGCTTTACCATGGGCGCCGAATACGACGGCAAAGACGCCATAGGGTTTATCCGCTTGCTGGGCCTTCCGATGCGCGTGCATGCGTCGGTCAACGGCCGCGGCAAATAATACCCGAGAGTCATCAAACCTCCGGCCACCTGGCGAGCCCATGCCGGGACACGGTGGGCGGTGGCGGGTAGAGTCGCTTTGCACTTTGGCTCAGAGGCGGCATACTCTCCATTATGCGTTGGATCACTTTTTTCGCCCTGCTCTACATCGCCGCTGCTCTGCAGTCCGCTCATCTGCTGCAACTCAATGTTCAGGGGTATTTTCATATTGAATATATCCCACTGCTGGCCATCTTCTACAGCCTTTACGCCGAGAGGGAATCAGCCCTGCTCGCGGCCCTGCTCTGCGGCCTGGTTTACGACCTCACCAGTTCGTCACTGCTTGGGCTGGAGATGGTGATTTTAGGTTTAATCGCCATCGGTATTACCAAAATTCGCGCCCATGTGTTCCGGAATAATTTCATCAGCCAGATGGTGATTGTATTTTTGGGTATCACCCTGTTTCTCTTCTCGCGGATGATCTTAAGTAACCTGCTTCTGTGGACGGCCGACAAACACTCCCTGATTCCGACCGGTGTGCCATTCGGTTTTATTGCGCTGAGCTCGGCACTTTATTCGGCCGTCGTGGCGCCGCTGGTGTTCCGTGGATTGTTCTTTCTCGGTGCGCTGCTCGGGTTTGAAAGCCACTCGGGCCGCTCCGGCCGCCTTTCGCGCCGATAGCCCCCCATAGCCCCGGGCTTGCCCGGGGGGCTTACGATCCGGGTGAATTTCGTCCGCTACGCCTTGAGGCACTCTCGAACTGCTGCGGCAATTTCGGCCGCCTCGCCGCTGTCGAGTTTCTGCGCGGGCCAGGGGAGGTGAAAATGGTCACCATCCAATCGCGGCAGGATATGCTGATGCAGGTGCATGACGGACTGCATCGCCTCCGGCCCGTTGTTGACCAGCACATGGCATGCCTTGGCCCCGGTTGCCGCCACCACCGCCCGGCACAAGCGCGGCATCACCTGTGCGATACGGGCGGCGATCTGCGGCGGGCAATCCAGATAATTCACGGCATGGCGTTTGGGAATCACCAGCGTGTGCCCGCGCACAATCGGCCCGATATCCAGAAACGCCAGCACGTCGTCATCCTCGTAAATTTTGTGGCAGGGGATGGTCCCGGCTGCGATTTTGCAAAAGATGCAGTTTGGATCGGTGCCGGTGGAATGGGTTGCTGTTTCAGGCATGGTTCGTTCACCTCGCCGGAAGTATAACCGCAGCGAATCAATCGAAAAAAGACTGGAATTTTGGCTACGGGATCGGCGGTATGAGGCAACGCTCCGCCCCGCGCGATGCCGCCGAATAAAAAAATTGAAAATTTTGCTTGACATCCGGCGGCCTCGGCGTGTAGCATGTAAGCACGGTGGCAGTGGTAGCGAGCGTTTATATACCCTGACGTATCTGCTATTATTCTTCTGATCCCGCTTCCCCTCCCACCTAGGTCAATTTCGTACCGGTGATGTGCATTGCACACCCGCATCACCAAGGTCTCTAGCAGGTGTGCAAGGTTTCTGGTTTTTCTCAATTTTTTACTCACAGGTGGAGAGCCTGTGTGTCTGCTTGATGGCAGACGGTTGCTCGCCTCTTAATGGCGGCAACGTGAATTCGATCATTGGTTGGTGCGTCCGGCGCTGCCTCCCCCGTGTTGTATGAATGCCCGCTATGTTGGCGGGCGACGGGGCGCAGAGCGGACTCATCTGACATATTGCCCAAAGGTACCGGGGCGCGTGCATTGATGTAGCCGCGATTTTCCCCAGGCTTTCGGGCATCGTCGGCGAGGTGGTTTAACCGACAACCTGCCGACCTGTTATCCTGCTGTTATCGGCAGGCCGCGGTGCACGGAATCAATGAATTTGTGTTTACAGGAGTATCCCATGACATTGCGTCAAAAAACCCAACGCGGGTTTACGCTTATTGAGCTGCTGGTGGTGATCTCGATCATCGCTCTGCTCATTGCGATCCTGCTGCCCAGCTTGGCTAAAGCCAAGGAACTAGCCAACCGGGCGGTATGTTCGGCGAACATCCGCGGCATTATCCAATCGATGGTAACGTACGCCAACAGCAACAACAGCATTTTCCCCTGCACCCCCGGGCCTGATAGCACCAGCTATACGAACACACCGGAAGCACCCGCGGGTTACCAGGATACCCAATCAGCCGGTTCGGTGGTGAATGATTGGTTCGATGGTGGCACGGGCGGCGCAAACCCGAGCGGCGCCGATTTGGGGAGCCCGACGGGATGTATGTGGCTCATCGTTTTGCAGAATTACGCAACCCCCAAGAGCTTCATCTGCCCATCGGACCCGATCGCCACAACCCCCTCGCTGCAGTATTACACCGGCGGGGCGAATGCAACCGCCTACCAGCCCAACTTCGGTGTGATGTCGGGTAACGCCGCCACCGGCGCGGCTACGAATTCCAATGGCCAGGGCCTCAGCTACTCCATCAACTATCCGTGGCAGTTCGGTGGGACCGGCATCGCCAATGCCGGTGCATGGTGGACGGATAACATCGGCAGTGATCAGCCGGTGATGTCGGATATGGCTCCGGCGGATGACGCCGGCGCGTCGGGCCAGTCA
>JAJZNY010000399.1 GCA_021852245.1 Planctomycetota bacterium
TTTGCACGGCGTCCGGACCGGTATGTTTCCCCGGCCTCAGTCGGCAGAGTTGTTTCCGCATCATGGATACTTGACGCACGCCCCCGGCATACTTCAATTCGTTCCGCGATTTGACCCATGGCAGCAGTGATCTCCGCATGGTCTTTCTGCGGCGCCAAGTGCCGCAAATCCGCTGCTGTCGGCAGTTCGATATTAGCCGACAATCGGTCGGCATATCGTCCCGCAAGCTCGAGGAGTGCAGATGATGCCCCCGGAACCGCCTTGAGGTGGATGTATCCGTTGAACTGATGCTCCAACCGCAACAGGTGGGCACATCTGACCAATTGTTCCATGGTGTAATCCGGCGATTGGATGATGCCGGAAGACAAAAATAATCCCTCAATATAATTACGTTTGTAGAAGTTGATGGTCAGAGAGGCGACTTCTTCAGGCGTAAAACGTGCCCGACGGGTGTTGGAGGAAATTCGGTTTACACAGTAAACGCAGTCATAGATGCAGAAATTGGTCAGCAGAATCTTCAACAGTGAAATGCATCGCCCGTCAGGAGTGTAGGAATGGCAGATGCCCACCCCGGTGGCGTTGCCCAATTTCCCGTTTCCTTTTCGTTTGGCTCCGGAACTGGCGCACGACGCGTCATATTTGGCGGCGTCCGCCAGAATCGCCAGTTTCACGCTTAAATCCACGAGTCCATCCCTGTCCTCTCGGTGCCCCTGCATTATATTCCGAAATGCATACCTAACAAAGTGCGAATATAGGCTCGACGGAATGGCGCAGTTCGGCCGTTATCCTCGACTCTTTTTATCAATCCATTCCTGCCCCCAAGGTGTCAGCATGCCTGCCAGGCGCCGCTCCGCCGGTACCGTGATTACACCCTTATTTTTTCCGCCATGAACTGTGCTACCTGCAATCCGAAGTCCGGAACCCGACCATGCTGCAGGAAGAAAAGGTTGCGGTACATCATTTTCAATTGATAAGGCACACGGCCAAACTCCATCACCTCGTCGCCGCCCCCGAACCAGGTATTGGCTCGAATATAAAACGCCTTTCCTGAACCCATATCACCGATGCAGAATATTTCATACTTAAGCGGTCGATCGGCATCTTCCGGCTTCATGGCCCCTACATCCTTGGCAATCTGCCGGGCTGCCATATCCGCCTGCCCATGCGCCAGACCTCCCAGTTTGGGAACGGCTGCCGCCGCAGAATCGCCCGCTGCAAATACATTCGGATATTTCGGATTGCGCATATGCAGATCCGTCACAATAAAGCCCCGGCTGTCGCTGATGGGAAGCTTGCGCAGGAATTCGTGGGGAACCCAGTCGGGCAGAATGACTTTTAATTTCGCCTCCAGACTTTCGCCGTTGGTGAACTCAATTCCATCCGCGGTAAGACGTTTCACATCTTGGACATTGTTTTTGTAGCCGATACCCATCTTAGACGCGATGCCCAAAAACTTTCGTGCGTTATTGATACCTGCATCCTCGGCGATAAGCTCAGCGGGAGTAAAGATGGTCAAAAGGTCAGGATTGCCTCGATTATGAACTTTCAGCCAGTTTGCCATGGTCATGGCAATTTCAAGTACCGGCCCCTCGCAAGCCGCCTTTGAATCCGGAATTGAACCGCCTGAAACGGCGCAAGTCCCTGCGCCCCATCGCCCTGGTGAAACAGGGCTGAACCGATCGCCACGGGGCCACCTTTGTAGCCCCCTTCGAAGAGATATTTGCGGAGACATTCTCCGTGATAAAGATCACTCACCGCATGACCGTATTCCGCAAAACCTTCTATATGGTCATACGCCAATCGGGCACCCAGTGCGATGACCAGAAAATCGTATCGGAGCCGCCTTAATTCCGCGCCCGGGCGCTCGTTGGGGATGAAATGCACTTCGCTGCGGTCAACGTCGACAGCGGTAACATCTCCCAGAATCAGCTCGATACGATCTTTGGCCATCAACGGCCGCAGCGGCATGACCTGATTGTCGGCTGGATGGCGGTTCTCAAAAACATCCGTAAGAATGTTGGGGACAAACAATAAAAAATCACGCCGATCAATGAGCGTGATATCAACTTTACCGCCGCAGTAATCACGCAGTTTCTGGGCACAGCCCAAGCCTGCAAAATTACCACCCAAGATTAATACTTGTGGACGTTTTGACGCGCTGACCATGATCGGAACTCCCGGCTGAGCCCTTCCCAACTCGAAACACTCAGTGCTGGTGTATTCGAATCCCACCCGGCTTTATTTGCCCCATGTGGGCCTTTACCAGCCATACCGGCAGCTTGATTGATCTATGAAACACTATGTAGGGAGGAGTAAATTGTCAAACGGTACGTGCGAATCGCGGATTTCTCAATTCGCCGCCACAGTTGCGGAAGCTACATTCACAGGTCTTTGACAGTTTCTGTCAAGCGGGCGGGCAGCGGGGCGTGGCGGCGAACAACGAATAATCCGGAGGATTCTGGTGCGAGCGGATGGGTTCATCCGATCGGCAGTGTGTGGTATCCGCCGCCCCGCCCCACATCTCGATTTGCGTCTTCCCGGAGCCTCCTCTGTAAGTCGGCGAATTCACCAATGGTTGCGGCATGGGACACACTTGGCGGAATCCATTACAGCCCCCGCTCCACCTCTCAGGAAGATGGCGCGATTAAAAAAATGCCGGACATTTTCACCCACCGACAAAACACTCTCGCGTTTTATCTCCTCTGCGTGTGGGTTTCGCCTCTGGGGGAGATCACCATTATCTGATCCGTCGGTTCTCCCAATGTGGAGCGTTGGGTTGTTCAGCGAGAAACGTTTTAATGGCCTTGGCAAAGTTGCTGTCATTTAATGGGAATCTCTTGCCCGTCCTGTCCGAATGCCACCATCCCGGAAACAGAATATGGCAGCCGCTGGCCACAAATGTCCGCAGATCATGGAGGGCGGCACGATAGAGTATCGGGCTCTCCGGCGGCCGGTTAGGGGCGGGATGCCATTCAAAAATGCCCCAATTGTGGCTGTATTGTGTGATCATGCTGGTATCGATAGGTCCAAAGCGCGTAATGCCCACATGCCCATTCTGCGGTAAATACCCCGACCAGATCGTCGAAGCGGAAGACAATGCCCGGTTGGCACCCCCCGGCATATCTCCCAGTAATTCTGCAGGTATCTGATGGGCGTAAAGCAGTTCTCTGGGTAACCCCTCCGCAATAAGCAAATCCGCGACATCCCGCACAAAATGTGCCACTTCACATTCCCGAAAACCATATGCCGGATGCGAAGGATTGCCCGGCGGAAAGGAATTATGATGTCCCTGATAGGTCCAATCCCAGGCCCGCCACCAGCGTGAATGATTCCGCACACGCGGTGCATCAAAGCCGCCCGGCGTCGCACCTTTTCCCCTTTTGGGCGAGGGATTAAAGTGCGGATCCGTAATCGGATCGGGATATTGATCCAAATCCCAGTAGGCTAACGTCCATGACTTGAAATTAGTCCCAAACGTTTCGTTAAATGATCGACCGGTACCGGCGGAACGATCCGGAGTCGGATCATGATAAAACGGGCTGACCCGGTGGCCGTATGCCGAGATAAACGGCCCGGTGATGGCTTCCGGAGCCCCCTGTCCGGCATATGGGGCGCCGGGTGCATAGAGCCCTCGATGGCGCAGCCAGTCCCGGAATTCGGTAATGGCAAAAGGGCTATAATCGCCGAGGTATTCGATGTTAGTCGCGCCGCCGATGGCCAACTCTTCCTCGACGGTGAAATTAAGCACGGAAATAACACCGGGATAAGCCCGCATGGCCGTCTTGATATCGTCCGCCCAGAGTTTGGCCTTATGGTGCATTTCCGCCCGGACAGCCTTGGCATATCGAGATGGGGTTACAACCAGCGTGTCTCTTCTCACCACCGGCCCGGGCATGCCGCGCCACGTTTTTCCATTGAGCCGCCATTGGTAATTCCGCAGGTCACCGTTGGGATTGGTGACGTTACTCCCTTGGATATTATGCGTCTGCAGAGCAAAAATCACGCCACGATGAATATTTTCCTGTTGAAACACCTTAAGCTGCCGCAAAAGCAGATGCAGGTTTCCAGCTTTGTAAACAGAGGAAAATCCCAG
>JAJZNY010000377.1 GCA_021852245.1 Planctomycetota bacterium
CAATGTCATGGACGACGAGAACACCGCCGGGCCGCAGCACGCGCAGCATTTCCCTGTAGACCGCCTGCCGCGATCCGGACGGTGATACCAACCCCTGACAGATGATCACATCGGCGGCGGCGGGCTCAATCGGGAGGCTGTCGCCCCGTGAGAGGAATAATCGCAGGTTTCTGATCCGCCGCAATGCTGCGCTATGGCGAAGGCGGTGGATGTGACCGGGCGATGCATCGATACCGATCACACATCCGTCATCGCCCGCTGCCTCGGCCATCAGACGCAAATTCCGGCCGTCGGCGCAACCAAGCTCCACCGCACAATCTCCGGGGCGGACGAACTTACGAATCATCACCGACATATCCATGGTGGCGGCAGAAGAGGCGTGGGCGGCATCTGCGGGCTCCCGAGATGGGGAGGCCGACTTTCTCGCGGCCGGCGGGGCCGAAGAGGGCCCCCGACCTGCGGTTCCCCGGACGTGCAACGACTTGAACGAGTGAACCGGAACTTTGCGATCAGGCATCAAGAATCTCCGGACAGTTAAACAGACAACTCTCCGTCAACCGCATCTCAATTACGGTTGCTTAACCGGTTTTTTTATGTCGGACTGCACTCGAAGCAGTCGCGCCAAGTGAATATTATCGGCGGTTATCCTCCCACACATGAGAATATGTTGCTATTTTGATATCAATAGAGTTTCAGGCTGTGGTTGATAACCTGCGAGATGATGGCGCAGGCCCGGATGCGGGCAGGGCGGGGTTTACCTTCGCCGGTGGGCTGGAGGGGGCATCATTCCCGCCGAACCGGGAGGTAAAGAACCGGGGCGGATATCCGCCCGACCCCAGACGGGTCGGTCATGAAACATTAATGTTTGCCGCATCGAAACTTTACTGACCCCACAGGCCCCCTGCGTGCCGGGACCGAGACCGGTTCAGTAGTGAGCTGGCGGGCCGACACCCATCACTGCGCCCGCATCGACGCACCGCCGGATTCAAGTTCATCGGACACTTTCTGCGCAAGATGCGTATGCCCCTGAGCTTTCAGCATGGCCTCCAACTGCCTGCCCACCTGGTACCAGGAGCTTTCAGCCTCAGATGCAAGCATGTCGCGTGGTGGCGGCCTGATATGCAGCCAGGTCTGCTCATAAAGCGTCAAGATGCGATTTTTATGCCCCTGGCGGGTGAGAATAGCCGCCGCTTTTTCCAGCGCGGTGATGACAAACGGACCGGCATTCGTGTAACGGTTGATCACATACATGAGATACCGCCCGGCGCGGTTATCCTTCTTCAGCTTTTCCCACGCCGCCGCCTGCATCATGCGGATGCGTGCCGCCAGATCAAATCGCGTATTGGCAAACAGCGGGAAAACACGGTTCCACAGGTGAACCCGCTCCTGAACATTCCGGATGGAATTGATCATCGGGGTGAGAACCGCCAGGGCAAAATCAGGATACCGCTGTCCGCATAGCTGCATGAGCTTGTCCGACCAGTCTTGCTTCTCCTCCAGCGTAAGCAGGTGCAGATTTGCCATCTGGGCCACGGTTTCCCATTCGTCGCTGTAGCCGCGACATTTATCAACCGCGCGCCGCAGCAGGGCCAGCGTGTTGTGAGGAGTGACGGCCAGAGGCACCGGGCGGGCTTTGATAACGTTCTTGGGCAGCGTCTGCACCGCCAGGGATTCATGTTTCTGCTCCAGGTACAGCATGCGCCGCGCCGCATCGGTCAGCGCGATCGCCGCCCAGCGGTCCGACTGCGTGGTATGAATCAACTGGGCGGATATGGACATGAAATCGTCGGGCTCCCGCCTGCGGGTCATCGGATTTTTCACCGTTCCGATGACCCCCTGATATTCTGAATACCGGCCCGTATTAAAATTCCACCAACCGGTATTACCCCGGGCCTCAAGAAAACCCACCCATGCATGTCCGACCACGCTCGACATACCCTCGTCGATGGCGGTCGGTACCCCGATCGCCTTGCCGACGGCGGTGGCAAAATAGGCCTGATCGATGCAGATCCCGCCGTATTTGAGAATGTTGGGCAGATTGTACCCGGCGCGATCCACCCGCTTGACCGCACCGGGCCTCAGAGCGCTGTAATCATACTGAATGGTGAAAAAGAGCTGCCCCACCATCGGGTCGCCGTGATACCGGGCCAGCGCCCATTTCATATACTTGATGCTGTTCGTATCATCGACCACATAAATCAGAAGTCTCGCCGGTACATTCTTAATACCGAAATACATCAGGTGGCGGTATTTGACATAATAATTGAATATGGCCACCGGACTGGGCGACGAAACCAGATTTTCATTCAGATGCCGATGGAAAGGTTTGTAGAGAGTAACGCAGATGGCCGCCGTGAGATTGGGATATTTCACAATCTTGCTTCCCAGGGCGGTGTGCATTTTATACAGCAGGCTGTAGATGGGATTGACCGGCTGGCGATGAGATTCCACCAGATACGCAAGCGTTTCACCCAGTTCGCGATGCTTAAGCAGCAGCCGCAGCAGTACCGCCCGATGCTCGGCGTTGGAGAGCGACGCCAGCTGAGTCACAAGCCGCCGTGCGTAGTCCACGTCGACCAGTGCCTTGAGGCCGGCCCTCGGATCGCGGGCAATCGCCAGATCAAAGAGCCTGTTGAGCTCTACAAACCCTTGGCGGTAGCTCGTCTGATTTTCCAGCCGCGTGAGAATGTCGCTCACGCGATGTTGCAGGTATTGCGTAAATACTACCTTCGCCGCCGGCGGGGCAGCATGCGGCTTGGGTGCAGCCGCCGCGCGCGCCAACGGCACCCCGACAGCCATAGCGCCCACCAGTAACATCAGACCATACTTTTCCCACTTCATGACAACCTCCAAGTCCTGAGCGAAGCTTTTATTTACCTCTCACCTTGGGGATTATACGACGCTGGCTTATCGGGAGGCAACCGCGCCTCGCCTGGCTCCGAGCTGGCCGCGATGTTGCCACAGCAGCATCGCGAGGGGCCGGGCGGAGCATGCGAAAATCGATTCATCTGACATCCCCCGTTGTGACATCAGGCATAGTAATGCCAGGGAGCAATTTGGGGACGCGCCTCGCCGGCTTCCACGATACGCTCAATGAGACGTTGACGCAGATGCGTGGTAATTTCCCGCATGGATCGACGATGCCCCACGTAATTCAGCAATATACTATTATCCGGCCAGCGGGTATCGAGACGGCCGATCAGATTGCGCAACTGGTGCGGATCGGCTCGATTGTCGTAGAGCTGGTAATCCTGATAATGCAGACTGCCGGGATCGCCCCAGGGATTGGCCTGCGGGGCAAGCGCCACATAGGTCCACTCCGGGGTGCGCAGAGCGCGGGCAATTTCCGATTCACTGACCTGAATGAACACTTCATTCCGCCACCGGGCACGAGCCTGTTCGTCATGGAGAAGTGGAATAAAGCTCCGCCCCTGCATGCACGACGGCGCCTTGACACCCACGATATCAAGAATGGACGGTGCGATGTCGATCATGCTCACCAGTTCGGTAATGACCTGCCGATTGTTGAATCCCGGCCCCTGAATCATCAGAGGAACATGAATCGAACTTTCGTGGGGACTGCGTTTGTATTCCTGATTCCGGGTGCGGAAATGACATCCATGATCACTCATGAACACCACGATGGTGTTGTCCTCCAGATTCTGTTCCTTGAGCGTCTGGATGATCCGACCGAACGAATCATCAATGGCCTTAATATCACCGTAGTAGTTGTTCATCTCGTACTGCCAATCACCGGGAAAGAATCGCAGATCTTCGGGTACGAAACAACTTCGGAACGCCTTCTCGTAGCCATGCGGTGGAACGAAACCGAAAACATCACCGTGTTCACACCGGCCATTCTGCTGGTGCGGCTCCAGTTGCGAGATGACGAGCAAAAATGGGTTGTCATGTTTTTTACGCAGAAATTTCTCCGCTTCGCCGGTCAGAAAATCAACCCGGTAGACATCCTTTCCGTAGTGGACGGGCTGATTATCATTATTCCAGAACTGGCTGTCATACGGCTGGGTACTGACTTCCGGGACATTGGCCGCGAGCCATTCGCCTGTAAAGCCGCCGCGGTATTCAGCCGGAA
>JAJZNY010000429.1 GCA_021852245.1 Planctomycetota bacterium
AATTTCCAGAAAATGAGGCGGCTTACGTCGTTATTACCCCCCGTAACAATAAAAATCCTCCGCCCGCCCAACAATGGGTCGCCGCCGCCGATGCGGTCACCCAACGCCTTCGCGGACTCACCAAATACGTGCGGGCGGTTGATTCGCACGTGCCGCTGCGTCAGCTCGGCCCCTGGGCGATCTGCTTTGCCGGGCCGCATCAGGTTGCCGAGGCTCAAGCCGCCCAACCCGATATCGCGCGCCTCGCCACCCTGTTTACCGGCCGTACAGAGGCGAAAAATGCCCTGCTGGGCAAAAATCGCCTTCTCACCCTCCTGAAGCATTTTCCGCTGACCGGACGGGACGGCCGGGCATTTCTCCGGCGGCTTTCCCGCTCGCTGACATTGTTTCTGGTCCGCCCGCCGGGCGACCCGCATCTGGCAGCGTCCATCCATCACATTCTCATGCCGGCGCGGCCATCGACACCACGCGATATGGGGTATTATTATTTTCATGCAGCGGACAATGCGCACCACCGATTGCTCGTCATCAATGTCTACCCGCGATTTACCTATGATTCCCTCTCGGCGGTATCCCGCCCGCTGGAAAAAATCAGTGCGGCGGTTCATCGGGCCGCAGCACCCTTTGCATCTGAATTTCACTTCGGCCTTACCGGCCGCCCTGTGCTCTCGGCCGATGAAATGCGCATTACCACGCACGATACCAACTGGGCCGAAGCACTCGCCATGACCGTCGTGGTGATCGGGCTCATCCTGATGCTGCGGTCGGTGTGGCTGGCGGTTGCAGCCGGTCTGTCGCTTACCGCCGCCATCGCGTGGACGTTCGGCTATGCGACGGTGGTGGTCGGCAGGCTTAATCTTCTTTCAACGGTGTTCGTCATTGCCATGATCGGCATCGGCATGGACTACATCATTCAGATTCTCGTGCGGTACCGACGCGAGGTACGACGCTACCAGCGTCCCTCCGCCGTCTGGATGAGAGTATTTCGCTACTCGGGTCCCGCTGTTTTGACCGCGTGCTGCGGGGCATCGGCCGCGTTCCTCGTCGCCCTGACGACTCACTTCACCGGCGATGCGGAACTGGGAGTGATTGCCGGCGGGGGATTAATTTTTTCGCTGCTGGCCGGTTTCACCATTCTACCCGCGATACTCACCATCTGGCCGCCGAAATTCAAACCCGTTCCCGCCACCCGGCGCTACACGCTCCATAAAGCCCCCCCCAAAGCCACCTGGTGGAATTTTGTCGCTCTCGGCTGCTGGCTGGCGCTGGTGGGAGTATTGAGCCCATTTGCGCTGAGCGTAAAGTTCAATCCAAATCTGCTCAAACTCCAGGCCCGCGGTTTGAAATCAGTCCAACTCATCAAAGACATGCCGTCGTGGTACGCCGTCGTACTCTCGCACCATCCAGAAAAGATTGCCGCCCTGCAACACCGCCTCAATGCAACGATCCACGCCGGTTCGCAGATTCTTTCCACCAGCAGTCTTTATGATGCGATCCGCAATCAGAAAGCGTTGGCACGCGGCAGCCGCGCGTTTTCCGCCATACACTGGATATCCCCGCCGGCACTTTCTGCCGCGGATATCGAACCGATTCGTGCGGCGGTCGTCAAGCTGGCCGACTCTGAATCGGCCGCCGGTGCGGATGGACACAAAACCCGCCGGTCACTGATTCAGCTGGCCGCCGTCCTGCGTCAGACACCTTCCGATATCGGAGCGCAACGGCTCACCGCCTGGCAGGATCAATGGGTTCAATCTCTCAAGGCGCTCGCCGCGCGTTTATCCCCTCCGCCGATTGTCCCGCATCAACTTCCCCGTTCTTTGCGGGCCCATTTCATCGGTAAATCAGGCGTCTGGGCCCTGTACATCTATCCGCGATGGAATCTCTGGATCGACAAAAATCTGCACGATTTCGTCCGCACCCTGCGCGGCACCAAAAACGCCCGAGGCAAGCGAATCGGAGGGCTGGTGCCTGCGGATATGGATCTCACCGGCATTGCGCCGCAGCTTTACGATTCAACTCAGTCCATCAAGCAGGCCTTCACCAAGTGCACAATCCTGGCGCTCATTTTGGTGGTCATCATTGTGTTTTTAGATTTGCGGAAATTTGGTCAGACGCTTTTGACCGTCAGCGTGCTGTTGCTGGGATTGCCGATGCTCGCTTGCGTTATGGGACTGCTGCACTTGGATTGGAACTTTGCCAATTTCTTCGCCATGCCGATTCTCATCGGTGCCGGGCATGAATATGGCGTCTTCATGACCCATCGCTATCGCGAAACGCTCCATAATCCACGCCGCGTCTGGCGGTTCTGGGACGTCAGCGAAAGGGCGCTTCTCATGTGCGCCTTCGTCACCTGCTCCGCCTTCGGCTTTCTGGCGCTGGGACGGGACCGGGGTATTGCCAGCCTCGGCCTGGTGATGACACTCGGCATTGCCTGCATCTATCTTGCCGCCATTCTTGTCATACGCCCCATCCTGCTCTGGAGGCTGGCGCATAAAGATGTTTATGCCGACATATATGCCCGTGACGATGATGAGGTGTGATCGACCGAGTTTCGGCTAATATAGCGGCGAGTATGGGTAGCTTGGATTGGCAAAACGGAATAAATAAATGACAAAAATGAGCACACAGCGGGTACTGGTGACCGGCGCGGCGGGATTTTTAGGTTCACACCTCACCGATCGACTCCTCGAATTGGGACATGAGGTGATCGGCGTTGATTCATTGGTCACCGGCTCAAGCGACAACATCAGCCATCTCAAAACCAATCCCCGGTTCAGATTGATCACCGCCGATCTGGCGCAGGGGCTGCCGCCGGAATTGAAAAATCAATCCTTCGACCGTATCTGGCATCTGGCCAGCCCCGCAAGCCCGGTGGGGTATGTCAAACAGCAGGTCATTACCCTGAAGGTCAACGCGCTGGCCACCATCGAACTCCTTGAATTGGCCGAAACATGCCGGGCACGGATTTTCGTCGCGTCCACCAGCGAATGCTACGGCGATCCGCTGGAGCACCCGCAGAAGGAATCATATTGGGGAAATGTTAATCCCGTCGGCATGCGCAGCATGTACGACGAAAGCAAACGCTTCATGGAAGCCGCTGCGATGGTGTATCACCGTGAGCGCGGCGTCGACACGCGCATCGTGCGCATCTTCAATACCTACGGCCCACGGCTTGCCGTGGACGACGGACGGGTGGTGGTCGCATTCATCAAGCAGGCGCTCCGCGGTGAACCCCTCACCGTACAGGGAGACGGCTCGCAGACCCGTTCGCTCTGCTATGTGGATGACGAGATTCGCGGCTTCCTGCTGCTGATGGAGTCGCCGGACTATCATCTGCCCGTGAACATCGGCAACCCGGATGAAGTTTCGGTGATGCAGATCGCCCGTGAAATCCGCGAACTCTGCGGATCCAAAAGCGAAATTCGTCACACCCCGCTGCCGCCGGATGATCCCCGCCAGCGATGCCCCGATATCACCCTGGCCAGACAACTGCTCGGATGGCAACCCACGATCAGCCGTCGGGACGGTCTGCTTCGTACCATTGAATATTATCGCCGGAAGCTGGGCATTTCGGCGGCGGCCTGAATTCGCGGCGAACCGATCACGGGCTTACATTGTAAAAAGATTAAATCACGCCGTCCCAATTCGCCGGCAGGGCGAGAATCGGGATCTGACATTGGGCAAAAATGGCGCGGGGGATGTTACCCTCGATAAGCCGTTCCAGCAGCCCCTGACGCGACAAACCCATCACCAGCAGACTTACCCGGTGCTCGCTGATGGTTTTATTGAGCGCCTCGGCGATATCGGTGGCAAAGAGCAGCAGCGACTGCACATTGGGATTAATTTTTGCGATACGGGCGGTGATGTCCCTGAGAACTTTTTCGCCGGGCGTCTCGATGTGTTCCGGCTGCATCCCGCCGGGGGCGACATGCACACAAAGCACTTCGCGTTCCAGCTTCAGTGTCCACGTTGCCAGCGCATCGATCCGGGCGTCGCACACCCAATGATCTGAAATGGCCAGCATGATTTTCAATGACATCCCCTTCTGATCATTTGCCCCTGCTAACGAACGAACTGCTGTGGGAATTAT
>JAJZNY010000290.1 GCA_021852245.1 Planctomycetota bacterium
CTTCCCTCATCGGTCCGGATCAACCCATTGAACTCCCTACGCACCTGGCCAGCAGCCAAGTTGATTACGAGGGAGAATTGGCGGTGGTCATCGGCCGACGGTGTAAAAATGTGTCTCAGGGTGATGCCTTGAAATATGTTTTTGGCTACACCATCGCCAACGACGTCTCCGCCCGCGATTGGCAGAAGCAGTGGGGCGGTTCGCAATGGTGCCGAGGCAAATCATTTGATACCTTCTGCCCCGTCGGGCCGGCGGTGGTGACCAACGAACAAGGCGAATTTGATCCGATGAATCTGAAGATTCGCACGCTCATCAATGGTGAATTGATGCAGGAGAGTTCGACGGCCGACATGATTTTTTCCATCCCCCGGCTTATCGAATTTCTTTCGGGGTCCACCACGCTTCTACCGGGCACCATCATCCTCACCGGCACCCCGGCCGGAGTCGGGATGGGCCGAACTCCGCCTCGCTGGCTCAAAGCCGGTGATGTGGTGGAAATTGAAATTGAATCACTCGGTTCTCTGCGTAACCCGGTGGTGGCGGAGTGACAGGCTTAAACATTTCGAGATGGGCTGTTCGTCCCGGCCGATCTGCGATTGTATACTGATCTGACAGGCGTTGTTTTTTTTTATACATGGAGAAGGCGGATGTTATACGTGAAAAAGTCATTGAAGTCGGCAATGCTCGGTAAATCCATCGCGATGGCGATTGCCATAGTGATCGGTGCATCATCGGCCGCAGCTAAGGGTATTGCACCTGCGGCAAAGGAGTCAACTCATCAAATTGAGGAGAACGTCGAGGCCGCTCAATATAAATCTCTCAATAAAATAGCGGAAGTCCTCCATGGTGCTTCCATCGTGGATGTTCTCCAATCAAAGTCGCTGACAGCAAAATTCGGGTCCAAGCTCGCGCCCATCCTCGGCACCGTGGTAACTGCATTTGATCAGGGAATGGCGAAGCGCCCGGAGCTTAAACCTTATTTCACCGGCGCACGCGACCATTATCTTTCGATTATGGCTGTGCTCGGTGACCAATCTGCGTTGGCGCGTTTATCTGCTCAATCCAAAAGTGCGCATCCATTCAGAAACCTCCTCGCCCGTATGTATCTGCAGCAATACACGTGGCTGACCCACCAGCATAATGCCGCCGCGCAGCAGAAAGTCATCGATACGCTCCGCGCCATCGCCGCCAAGCACCCCATGAATGAGGATATGGTTCAGTTGCTCATGAGCATCAGGCACCTTGGTGCGGCCGACCAGCATCTCGCCGATGAGGCTCAGGAAATCATCCTCAAAGTGCTCAAGAGTCCCTCCGCGCAACAATACCAGCAGAGGGTGGCCATGAAGACTGCCCAAAATAAACATCTGAATCATCATGCGGTGTTTGAAGGCGTTCTCCTCGGCAGTGGCAAACACTTCAGTACCAAATCGCTTATCGGCCACGTCGTGCTGGTCGATACGTGGGCCACATGGTGTCCCCCTTGCCGGGCAAGTATCCCACACGTCGAATCTCTTTATTCTCAACTACATAAAAAGGGATTCGACGTCATCGGCGTTTCGCTGGACGCCAATCCTAAAGCACTGAAGACGTTTCTGGCTCAACACAAAAAAATGATTTGGCCCCAGATTTACGATGTCAATAACCCGGGCAATCTCCCCATTGCGCGGGCTTATGGCATCACCGCAATCCCCACGCAATTTATTCTCGACCGTAAAGGCATCTTGCGATACGTTGTCGTGGGCTACAATCCCCAGCAGGTGACCGCCGACGTCAAAAAATTGCTCAGTAAATAGCTCACGTCGGATGTTCCAAGTGCTCCTGATGAATTGCGGCACCTGCGCCGGCCTCTGGTACGCAGACCCGAGGCCCAGGATGCGTCGTTGGACGTGACCCCAACGTGATGGTTGGGTTATGATAATCGCATGCAGAAGATTCATGTTCACGTACCCGCCGCTCATGCCGAATACGACGTTATGGTTGGATCCGACCTGTGTCGGGAGGTGACGGATTTCGTCGTCGAGCGGTTTCATCCGCATACCTGTGCCGTCATAACCGACACCAACGTGGCACCGCTGCATCTTCCCACGGTGGAATCGGCACTCCGTGCGGCGGGAATCAAGCCGATCTCCCTGATGATCCCCGCCGGTGAGCAGTACAAAAATGTCGCGACACTGGGCACCATCTGGGATTTTCTGCTAGATCATCGCTGGGAACGCCGCCTGCCGATCGTCGCGCTCGGGGGCGGAGTCGTCGGTGACATGACCGGCTTTGCCGCCGCCACGGTTCTGCGTGGCGTTCCGCTGATTCAGATGCCCACTTCCCTCCTTGCGGCCGTCGATGCAGGCGTCGGGGGAAAAACCGGCATTGATCACGCTAAGGGTAAGAATTTACTGGGGGCATTTCATCATGCATCGCTCGTCGCCATGGATGTGAATTTCCTCTCAACGCTTCCGCGGCGCGAATTGATTTCCGGTTTGGCGGAGTGCATCAAGCACGCCGTCATCGCCGACGAAGATTTATTTAACTGGCTCGACGTTCATCTTCCCCAGGTGCTTGAAAGTAATCCCGATGATTTGACGCAGCTTATCTCCTGGAATGTCCGCATCAAGGCCGGAATCGTCATGAAGGACCCGTACGAGAATTCCATCCGTGCCCATCTCAACCTCGGCCACACCTTCGGCCATGCCATGGAGGCGGTGGTCGGCTACGACAAACTGCCGCACGGTTATGCGGTGGCGCTGGGCCTGCTGGCGGCAGCGCGGTTGGCGGTCAACCTGGGATACTGCGAGTCCCAACTCCCCGGTCGTTTGGAATCCATGATCCGCCGAACAGGCTTGCCGACGTTCCTTCCGGGGCTTGACGCACCGAGCATTCTTTCAGCCATGTACAGTGATAAAAAAGTCGCCTCCGCCAAACTCCGACTCATTCTGCCCGTGAAAATTGGCGAAGTAAAGGTGGTAACCGATGTTCCCGAGGCGGCGATCCTCGATGCAATCCAATCCCTCACCACAGCGGGAGCGGCAGTCGGATGAACGCCTCAACCATTGCTTCTCCTGATGCGCTGGCTTATTTGCGACTCTCGCGTACCGCCGGCCTGGGACCGATTCTCATCAATCGCCTCGTCGCACACGCGGGGCACGTGCAGTCCGCATGCGAACTTCCCGCTTCCGAATGGGCGGCGGCTCTGGGCGTAACGGTTGAGCGAGCTGGGGCTTTCAAATCAGCTTTTGCGCGGGTGAATATCGATGAAATTCTCGCCGATTGCGACCGCCTCGCCCTGCGGATCATCTGCCCGACGGATGAACCATGGCCGCCCGGCCTGCGCCCGATCCCGGATCCGCCCCCGATATTATTTCTACGCGGGGAATTGCTGCGAGATGATACGCTTGCCGTCGCGATTGTCGGGGCCCGCCAGTGCACGCTTTACGGTCGCGAGCAGGCCGAGAAATTCGCCCGCGGCCTCGCCGAGGCGGGTATGACCGTTGTCAGTGGTGGGGCCCGAGGCATCGATACCGCCGCCCACTACGGTGCGCTTCGCGCCGGCGGCCGCACGATTGTGGTAAGCGGTTGCGGGCTCAGTCACTGTTATCCCCCCGAAAATCATGAACTCTATGATGAAATTATTAAACGCCGCTGCGGCTGCATCATCAGTGAAATGCCACCCGCCGAACCACCGCTGCCCAAAAATTTTCCGCCCCGCAATCGCATTATCGCCGCTCTATCCCTTGGCACGCTGGTGGTGGAGGCCAATTTACGCAGCGGCTCGATGATTACCGCCCGCCTGGCCGCCGAAGATTATGGCCGCGAGGTCTTCGCGGTACCCGGCCGAGTCGATTCTCCGGCGAGCAGCGGCACGCATCATCTCATTCGCTCCGGTGGGGCGGAATTGGTCGAGTCAGCCGGCGATATCGTTGAATCGCTCGGCCTCTTGACTGCGGAATCCGCCTCGGATGATGCGGTAGCACCCGGTGCGGTTGCCGCCAAATCGGCACCTGCTCCTGTATCCGTTCGTCCCTCGGGCCGCAGCTCTGGATCGTCCGTTTCAGCCTCGCCGCCGGGAGTTTCGCCCGCGGCTGCAACGGAATCA
>JAJZNY010000122.1 GCA_021852245.1 Planctomycetota bacterium
TCATGGGGTGGCCGGGCGGGCACGCCATGGATTCGCAGGAGTGTCTGGAGTTTGCCGCTTTAACACAAACGCATGTCATGGTAGAGGAGTTCCCATTGGAAAAGGCCGCGGACGCCTTTGAGCACATGATGTCCGGAAAAGTTCGCTTCCGGGCCGTGCTGAAGATGAACTGACAGGCGACGGACACATTCGGCGCAACCGTGGCCAACATTACTCTCAAAGGCAATCCACTTCATACCTGCGGCGATCTGAGCGGTTTGAAGGTGACCAGATCGGATCTTTAGAACATCTCTGCGGCCAGCGCTATTTTCACCGCAATGGACGTAACGGTGCGCGAAGATTTCGGCACAGGCTCACGCGCTTCACCGGGCTGCTTCATCGTACCGTCTCTGGGCGCCCTGCGGCCTTGATTTTATATTATTTTCACCGCAGAGGTCGCAGTGGTACGCAGAGGTTCAGCCGCACACCGACACGGTTTATCGCGCAGGCTCTGTGCGCCTTAAAGCCATTGCCGCCACAGCGGCCGGTAATAGCTATGGGGCACTCCTCTGGAGCGCCCGGCACTCAGCCAATCCTGCCAATGGCATCACGCAACCCGTCGTCGGCCCCTATTGATTTACGGGCCTGCTGGGCCCGGCGCGATGTAAGGCTGTTAAAGAGTGGCTCCTGAAAAATACGGAAGAATGTCTCGGCTTTTGCGGCGAGGCCATCATCCATCGGCATCAGCAGCAGGCGGCAATCACCGGCATCTTTTAAGGCTTCCGTGAGGCTCTGCTGCGGCCTGTGGTGCTTCTTGTAGGCTTTTAGGAAATGGTTCTGCCATGACGCTTCCGCGACGGCAAAGTGCATGCCGAGGCGCTCGATAAACTGCATCGACGAGTTCTTACCCACGTAGAGGCAGCATTCGTCTGGTTCCGGTGCGAAGAAAAAATATATGCCTTGATTGGGTTGATCTTGAAGTACAAGGTCGAAAAGCCTGACGTCTGCCAGCCGCTTCTTCCTCGCCCCTTTAACCTCAGCGCACGCTGCGCTGACCGTAAGTTCTGCGATCTCGCTGAATGGCAGCGTGAGGTCGCTGGACCCGAGTGTGGTGCCCGCACCGGCGTCTGGAGATTCTTCCGACATAGGAAGTCCTCGTCCCCCCACGTATTGATAACGTGGACCCATGCACGCCGGGGGAACCGCGCATGTTCACGAAACGCTTTGATTCAATTTCGGGTAGGGCCGGCCAAACCTCGTCGGAGGTTTCCGGACCGCTGGCAGGTCGAGCCTTCCCCGGCAATAAATACCGACAACTTACTGAACGCGGATAATAGCCTTGTCGTTTTTCCTCTGCAACCGCCCGTGGTCTGGCTCATAGCCACCTTTGGGGCGGGTCGCCAAGGGAGACGGGCGAGCCGAATGTCGGGCGGGCTGCGGCCACCGGTGGATTAAATCCGCCGGCTCGCAGTTGCCATTGACGATGGGGACGCCTAAAGTCATCGCGTCAGTGATGTGGTTGTAACTTTCAGACAAGGAGCATTTATGCAGAAGATGTTGGCGATGCAGGTGGGTAAGGCACGGGGAGATTTTGAACTGGTGGAAAAACCGATTCCCGAGGCGGTCGGCAATCTGGTGCGGGTGAAGGTGGAGGCGTGCGGAGTTTGTCACAGCGACGTGATCGTCAAGGACGGGCTGTTTCCCGGTATTAAATATCCGCGTGTGCCGGGGCATGAAGTGATCGGCGTGGTGGATGCCGTCGGGCCCGAGGCGAAGAATTTTTCGCCGGGGCAACGTGTGGGCATCGGCTGGCACGGCGGACAGTGCTTCACGTGCGACAGTTGTCGCCGGGGTGATTTTATTACCTGCGACAAGGCGAAAATCTGCGGCATTTCCTATGACGGCGGTTATGCCCAATACATGGTGGCACCGCAGGATGCGCTGGCCCGTGTGCCCGATGCGCTGGGCTCTGTTGCCGGCGCACCGCTGATGTGTGCGGGCGTCACAACCTTCAATGCCCTGCGGCACAGCGGCGCCAGACCGGGTGATGTGGTCGGCGTGCAGGGATTGGGCGGACTGGGGCATCTGGGAATTCAATTTGCAAAGGCGATGGGTTTTCACGTGGCGGCCATTTCCACTTCAGATAACAAACGAGAACTGGCGATGAAACTCGGCGCCCATGAATATATCAACACCTCGGCGGAACCGGCCGCCCGGGCGCTGCGGAAACTGGGCGGGGCGGCGGTGATTCTGGCCACCGCACCGGATTCCAAAACCATGCATGCGCTGATTGAGGCCCTGGGAGCGGGTGGGAAGCTGCTGGTGATCGGGGCGGGGACGGATCCGATACCCGTAACGCCGGTTGAACTCATCATGAAACGCAAAAGCATCATGGGGTGGCCGAGCGGGCATGCCATGGATTCGCAGGAGTGTCTGGAGTTTGCCGCTTTAACAAAAACGCATGTCATGGTAGAAGAGTTCCCATTGGAAAAGGCGGCGGACGCCTTTGAGCACATGATGTCCGGAAAAGTTCGCTTCCGGGCCGTGCTGAAGATGAACTGACAGGCGACGGACACATTTTGGAGCAACCATGGCCAACATTACTCTTAAAGGCAATCCACTTCATACCTGCGGCGATCTGCCCGGCAAGGGAACTGATCTTAGCGGTTTGAAGGTGACCAAATCGGATCTTTCGGATGTTGAACTGCGCAGCTTTGCGGGAAAAAAGCTGATTCTGAATATCTTCCCCAGCATCGATACCAGTGTCTGTTCCCAATCGGTGCGGCAATTTAATAAGGATGCCGCCGGCTTGGGCAATGTGACGGTGTTGTGCGCTTCGATGGATCTGCCGTTCGCCTTGAATCGCTTCTGCGGGGCGGAAGGGATTAAAAATGTACTCACCAGTTCGGTATTTCGGCATCCGGACTTCGGTCGGAAGCTGGGAGTGACGATTCTGGATGGCGGCATGGCGGGATTACTGGCCCGCAGCATCGTGGTTCTCGATGAGCATGGGAAAGTGATCTACACCGAATTGGTGCCCGAAATTGCTCAGGAACCGAACTATCAGGCGGCTCTCGCGGCGGCACGCTGAGAACTGACAGACAGCAAACGACAGAGTGACATCGGCGGCGGGAGCCTGACGGCGACCGCTCCGGCAGGCATTTTCAGGAAAGGCGGACGGATGACCACCGGCATTACCACCAAGCGGATGACGATTGAACCCGGCGTGCTGATTTCAGCGGCTCACCCAGCGGAGAAATCCCCCATCGTGATTATCCTGCACGAAGCCTTCGGTCTGAATTCGCATTTCGATGATGTGGTGTCGCATGTCGCATCGCACGGGTTTTTTGCCATCGCACCCGACCTGTTCAACGGCCGCGTTATTGATTACTCCGATATGGCCGGGGCGATGGAGGCCGTGGGCGCCTGTTCGGATGACAAAGTGATGGAGATCATCCGAAAGGTGATCCAATGGGCGCACAGCCAACCGGAAGGTGCCGGGGCGCCGGTTGCCCTGCTGGGTTTCTGCATGGGGGGCCGTCTGGCGTTTATCGGAGCCCGTGAACTCGGGTCGCAGATCACCAGTGCGGTCTGTTGTTATGGTGGCGGCATCGGGGCGGAGGGGGATGTGGATCGGCGCGGCCGCCCGGTGCCGATTGCGGCAGGCAACCTGAATAATATCTCCGCCTCGCTCATGTTCATCTATGGTAATCAGGATGCGCACATTCCCCCCGCGGAACACGCCCGCATCGTCTCCAAACTCGGCGAGCATCAAAAGCCATTTGTTCTTGAAACCTACCCGGCGGGTCATGGCTTCATGAGTGACCGGCCCAATTATTATCATCCGGCGTGCGCCCGGGATGCCTGGCTGCAGATATTCTCCCACCTGCTGCGGCATATGGAAGAGGCCCCATCCGGCGGAGCCGATTACCAGTAACGGCCGCTTAATACATTTATTTTACAATATTCTTGTTCCACCCTCCCCTTTCCGGGTGTCAGGTGATCAATGCCGGGCGTTCTGAGAATCTTTCCCGCACGGCGAGAATAGAATCTTCAATCCGCAGAAATGCCGCAATCACCTGCGGGTCAAATTGCGTTCCTTCGGCGGAGAGGATGATCGATTTGGCCACCTCATGACTGAACGCATCCTTGTATAACCGCCGGGAGGTGAGCGCATCATAGACATCGGCCAGGGCCACGATGCGGCCGCTGAGCGGTATTTCTGCGCCGCGCAACTGCATCGGATACCCCGTGCCGTCGATGCGTTCATGATGTGTGGCGGTGATTTCGCGGGCAATCTGCAGGAACTGCGCCTCCGGAAACCGCCGCAGGGCGATATCGATGGTGTTGGCGCCCAGCGTGGTGTGCGTCTTCATCAGCGTGAATTCGCGGTCGGTAAGCCGCCCCGGCTTGAGCAGCACATAATCCGGGATGGCGACTTTACCGATATCGTGCAGCGGGCTGGTCAGATAGACCCAGCGGATGAAGTTGGCGGTGATCGTCTGATGATGATCGGGGGTGAGCGCCAGTTCCTGTGCCAGGAGACGGGAGTAATTCTGCACGCGCTCCAGATGCATGCCCGATTCGGGATCGCGCGATTCAGCCAGCTTGGCCATGGCAAAAATCGCCACATTGCGGGTATCCAGCGCCAGCACGCGTTCGCCCGCCCGTGCCCGTGCGACGAGTTCATCGGGTTCAAACGGACGGTGCAGAAATTCATCCGCCCCGCTGTTGAGGCCGCGCACCCGCTGCTGAGAGTCGCTGGATTCTGTCAGCAGGATCAGATAAATGTAGCCCCACATCTCCTCATGTCGAATCGTCTGGCATAATTTCAGCCCCCCGTCAGCCCCCCCAAGGTTCCAGTCCACCAGGACCAGTCGGCATAACCCCTCGCGGACAATATTCTCGGCCTCTTCGGCCGAATCGGTCACCAGCACCTCAAAGCCCGCTGCTAAAAGCGTATTTTTTATCAGTCGAATGCTGAGCCGATCACTGTCCGCCAGAAGTACGCGCATGAACACCTTTCCGCCTGCCGTTATGCCGAGGTCCATCCTCCGCCGACTGATCTTAACAAATTATCGGCAAGATGCAGCCTCGGCTGAAATTTGTCGCAGAAGCGTTTGATGGCGGATGCTGGTGAAGAGTCTGCGGGCCGCTGCGCGGCTTCCACGGCATGTCAGCGCGGACCTTTCGCCTGCGCACCCATGCGCAAAATCACCCGCCATGTTCAAATTCAGCAGCCGCCGCAGATCGGGTTATCATCGTCCCAGCAAATCCATGAACTGTTCAACGGAAAGGCCGGCATCGGCAATAATGCGTCGGGGGGTGCCGACACGAATCTGTTTGTGGTCAGGGATCACGGCGCGGGCGTAAGGCTCGTCACGGCGAAGGATCATATGGCTGCCGGTCTGACGCCGGAACACGAAGCCAGCGCGTTCCAGTGCAGCGCGAACCTCACGACCGGAAAGATCGGTGGGGAGTTTGGCCACGCGGGATGTTCCTCTATTTACGCAGCCTCGACTTCAACGAATTCCTTGCCGGATTCAACGGGCACCGGATCGCCGGCGGCGCGACAGTCCTCCACATAAAGTGCCACGGCTTCGCGGATATTGCGCAGGGCCTCAGCGCGGTCGTCGCCCTGGCTGACGCAACCCGGCAATGCCGGCACGCTGGCGACAAAACCGCCGTCAGATTCCTGTTCCAAGATGACTGTGTAACGCATGGTGACGCTCCTCGTGAAGATTCATTATAGCATATTTCTCAGGAGGGAGAGAAGACTGAACGGTGCGCAGTTTCGTGCCGTGGTATGCGGTGCGGACGCGGGGGCGGGGCGCGGGGGCGGCTGGGAACCAGCGGCACATAAAATGTGCCGGCTAACCTATTGTGATCCGGCCCGGCTATTCCCCGTAAAAGTGGGTATCAGGGCACGAGATCAATTCCATTTGCGGCCATGCGTGAATAGTATTACCTTGAATATGGGCGTTACCGTGGCGCGGGCGGTCGGCATGGGTCCTGCTTGCGGGACTGCCCGGCTGATTCGGCCACGGTCGGTCAGGAACATGTATGACGCAAACGGCTGCAACTTCTTCTGAATTAAGGCTGCTCCCCTGCCCCATTCGCGGGTGCGGCCAATATCTCATCCCCGAGGGGGAGTTGTTCCGCTGCAGCAAACATAAGTTGTCCTACCGTATTCTGGATTTTTCCCCGCCGCCGGACGCAGGCGAAAAGGCCGATGAACTCTCCGACCGCTACGCCCCTTGCACTGAGCACCCGGATCGCCTTGCCACGGAAATCTGCCGCGGTTCCGGCAATTATATCTGCCCGCTGTGCACCGCCATGATTGACGGCGAGCCGTGGAGCTACGCGTATCTGCAGACACCCGCAGGCCAAAAATTATTGAAAGACAAATACATCTCGGTGCTGCCGCGGCCGGATCAAAATATCCGGACGCTGTTTTTTTGTCTGATCCTGTTTCCCCTGACGTTCCTGATGCTGATCACATCCATCATCTGGGTGCCCTATCTCGCCACACAGATTGTCAACATCATCCGATTGCGAAGGCGAAGCTGGATGTACCGGGCGCTGATTCCGAGATACCAGGTTGTTGCAATGGTCGTCGGACTTCTGGTCTGGACTGTACTGGGAGTCATGTTCTACCGTGTTATATTTTTATCACAGGGGTCAATCCAGTGATTACGATTGAAACGCAACCCCAGTCGCCGCCCCGCCTCTGGAGGTTGAGCCCACGTCGCAAGGGTCAGTGGGCCGTTATCGAAAGCGATCATTTAGTGCTTACCACGCCGGATAAAGAAGCCGATCGTATGCACCGCCTGCCGCTGAAGAAAATAACACGTATCTATATCGCCCGGGAAATGCCTGCATACGGCGCTCAGGCCGTGGCAGCGCTGATCTTGCTGGGTGTGCTAACCATGCCACTATGGGGCGCGGGGAACCTGTTCACCCCGTATCACAGCTGGCTGGCGCCCATGATCGCCGCACCGATCGCAATTATTACAGCCTACAATCTCTATCTGAGTCTGCTGCCGAAAACATTGATTTATCTCGTGGCGGCCCCGCAGCCGTGGGGAGTTCGCGTGCGGCTACGAAGGCGAAAACTGGATGAGTTTATCGGCGCCCTCAGCGCCGGAATTGTCAGGTGCCAGTCGCTGGCGCAGGGCGGCATGAAGCATGATCTCACGCCGAGCGGCGGCGAAAATGGAGAGCACGACACTCCCCCTGCGGAAGGGCGCACCGCGTCCGGAAACATCCGGTAGAGTGATCGCCCCGCCGCAGAGCACGGGGATCAGCGGCACTTGCCAACACGCCGCAGCGGGCGTATTTTCCGGGGTAGTCGGTGGATCAGGCCGGCAGGGCCAGCATGGTATTCCGACGAATCGTGAATCGTGGACCGGTTCAGGGAGTGCACGACATGACACAAATCGCTGCTCCGATTTCGGCAGAGCCGACGTCGCCACAGTGTCCCCGCCCCGGCTGTCGCCAAACCCTGCGGAAAGTCGGCGACCGATGGAAGTGTCCCCAGCATCCCAACACGCCATTTGTTGTGGATGAATTTGCCCCGATCCCGCTGCTGGCTCCTCAGGCAGAAACTGCCACCGAAGAACATGCCGTCTGTGCTCATCACCCCGAGCATCGGGCCATCGCCATTTGTGCCGGCACCGGAAATTATATCTGTGCCCTGTGCACCGTTGAGATCGACGGCAAGACCTACAGCGTGCAGTTTCTGGATTCACCGCCCGGCCAATCGGTCGTCGCCCAGCGGTTTACCAGTGTCCTGCCGCGGCCCGATCGCATTGTCTGGCAGATGCTGGCCTGCCTGCTGATTCTGCCGCTCACGGCAGCGATGCTTTTTCTGTTTTTCATCTGGGTTCCGGTTGGGGTGGTGAACTGGTTTCGCGTGTTGCGACTCAGGGGCCGCAGCAATCTGTATCGGCGGATCGTGCGGATGCCGCAGGTGGTGATCATGCTGCTGGGGTTGCTGCTCTGGCTGGTGGCCGGGGTATTTTTGGTTGTCGCGCCGCATTGGCATTTTTATTTTAACGGTTGAGAGACCATCCGATGGCAGATGAACGAATCGACATCCCGGCCGAAGCCCGTTTATGGCTTATTTCCAGCCAATATCCGGCATGCCGGGCTGTGATTGAAAAAGATCATCTGATGCTTCTGACCGGATCGGGCTACCGCGACAACATCCGGCGCGTTCTGTTCAATCGAGTTGAGAGAATCCTCGTGTCCACCGGGCGGCGACTCAACTGGCGCGTGTGGCTGGCATTGGTGCTGATGTGTATCAACTTACTGGTGTTTGTGATCGCCGCGGGAACTACCATCAGCTTTCATCTCAAGATCATCATTGTGCTGCTCGTTGGCTGGCCGATACCGGTATTAGGCTATTGGATAGTAGCTTCAATCCGAAGCCCGATTCGTCAGATGTACATTGTCCGTGCGGGCCGAACCCATCAAATCAGGCTGGCCATTTCGTCCGCCAAATTTTCCACTTTTCACGCGGAGCTATGCCGCCACATACGGGAATATCAATCTCAATTTCCATCCGCCGGGCAGACCGTCGCCGAGAACAGCGCGATGGCTTCGCCGGAGACATCCACGATTGAGGTGCCGGCGGGTGAAGCGGCAGAGGGAGAAACCCCGCCGACGGAAACTCCGCCGCCGACGGAAAATCCGTCGGTGTCATCATCACTTGAGCCGGGGCCGGAAACGCCTCCGGATGCGTCAGTATGATCCGGCGGCGTAGAGTTGATGCATAAAAATGTATTGTTCGACTGCGGGATGCACCAGTCCTGATATGGGCTGGCCGGACGCGATCCGGCGGCGGATGTCGGTGGATGAAATGCCCGGCACATCAACCGCCAGTCGGCCCGCCCGGAGCCGTTCCAAAACTTCCGGCGCCCAGTGCCGCTGCATCTGCTGCCAGACCGCCGACTTATCGGCCGCATGGGCTGCACCGGCCCGCGGCACCATCAGCACCTGCACCTCCCGTGCAATGTCAGCTCCGCGATACCAGCGATGCAGGGCCGCGAGTTGGTCCATGCCGATAAGCAGGGCCATCCGTCTGCCCGGATTGGCGGCTCGTATCCTCTGGAGCGTGTCGTACGTGTAGACCGCCCGTCCGCTGTTGATTTCATCCTCCCAGATGCTCACGCCCTGCACATCGGCGAGCGCCAGCCGCAGCATGGCAAGCCGGTGATGGGCAGGGGCGCTGGGGCGCTCGGTTTTATGGGGTGATTGATACGCCGGTACGACTACGGCATGCGCCGAGCCGACTGCGGCCATGGCGGCCGTCAGCATGGCGGTATGTCCGAGGTGCACGGGATCAAAGCTGCCGCCGAATATTACCAGCGGGCCCTCGACCGGTGCGGCGGAAGAGGGGGAGGGCGGATTTGATTCAGGCGGCACAGGCATCTAAACTTCCATCACGGTCGGCGCTGCGGGAGTCATCCTGCGGGCGGAGGACCTCCTCGGAGCGAAATAGTATGCGTATATACACCAAACAGGGCGACGAAGGCAAAACATCGCTCTTTGACGGTAAGCGGGTGGAAAAGTGCAATTTGCGGCTGGAGACCTACGGCACACTGGACGAACTCAACAGCCATCTCGGTCTGGCCATTGCCCAGTGCCCATTTACGGAACTGACCGATATCTTGCAGCGGCTGCAGCACGAGCTTTTTGATGCGGGGTCGGATCTGGCCACGCCTCTGGAATCTCCCAACAGCGCAAAAATTCGTCGGATCGACGCTGGTGATTATCAGCGGCTTGAGAGGTGGATTGATGAAGTGACGGAAAAATTGCCGCCGCTGAAGAATTTTGTCCTGCCGGGTGGAGGCGTGCTTGCGGCTCAACTGCACGTGTGCCGAACGATCTGCCGGCGGGCGGAGCGGCATCTGGTGGAACTGATGCGGGAGGAGGATGTGGGGCCGGACTTATTAATTTATCTCAACCGCCTCAGTGATCTGCTCTTTACGCTGGCACGCTGGGCCAATTTGCTGGATGGAATTGACGAGGTGTTCTGGGCCAAACGCCCGAAGGCAGATGAGCGATAGCGCGACCGATATCATGGCGCAGAATTTTGAAATCGAGGCTAAGATAACGATGTCGTCAGGCTGGTAGTACAGGAGTTGACTTCATGACGGTTCAATCGAATTTTTCAGGTCTGTCCATCGGCGAGAATCGCCTCGCGGGAAGCGGCTTGGTGCCGATTGTGGTGGAAAAAAGCGGCCGCGGCGAGCGGTCTTATGACATCTTTTCGCGTTTGCTTAAGGACCGGGTTATTTTTCTGGCCGGGCCGATTGATGATGACACCGCCAACCTGATTATTGCCCAGTTGCTTTTCCTCTCCAATGAAGATGCCAAAGCGGACATCAACTTCTATATCAACTCGCCGGGTGGATCGGTAACGGCCGGGCTGGCCATTTACGACACCATGCAATTTCTGCGGTGTGATGTATCCACCACATGCGTCGGCCTTGCCGCAAGCATGGGGGCGTGGTTGCTGGCGGCCGGGAAGAAGGGGAAGCGATATTGCCTGCCCAACAGTCGTGTGATGCTCCATCAACCGCTGATTTCCGGCGTGATGCAGGGAACGGCTACTGATCTTTCCATCGAAGCCAAGGAGATTATGCGTCTGCGGAAGCGGATGTTTGAAATCATGGCGGAACATACCGGCCAACCGATGGAGAAGGTGCATAAAGATTGTGATCGCAATCTGTGGCTTGAGGCCGAGGAAGCCATTGCATACGGCGTGGTGGATCGTACCTTGCAGCAGATCGGCGAACCGTTAAAAGGCCACGGCGGCGATATGGCTCCCCCCGGTGGCGAGACGGAAGTGGCGGACCAATAAGTAACTCAAACCGCGGGGGCACAGCTGCCGATGAAGATTCATCACCTGGATAGAATTCGGCTCAGTCAATGGATGAAATTGGCCAGCATAACGACGCTGGGATTTGCCGCCGCCCTGCTCACGGGCTGCGCCAATTACGCCCACAATGCGCCGTTTTATGAGCGGAACGTGAAACTCACCAACGCCAATTCCCAGCTAAAAGGGGAACTGGCCAGCACCGAGGCTCAAATCAAGCAGCTCCGGAAAGAAGTTGCGGCGAAAACCCCGCGGATTGCCACATTGCCTCCGCAGCGTCTGGCGGAACTCTTCACGGTGAAAAAGATTGAAATTTCATCGGATACCCGCACCGCCCACCTGCACAACAGCTCCACGCGCAGCGGCTTCCGGGTTTTTGTCAAAACGTTTATGGGGGGCTCGATGATTCTCCCCGCCACGGGTACTTTTAACATCCAGGCGTTTGATCTGTCCAGCGGCGTCAAGCACCCGCTGATCGGCCGCTGGTCTTTTTCGCCGATGCAATCAAAAAAATGCTGGTATGGGCTTTTCGGCCTGGATGAATTCGGGTTTGACTGTCCGTGGAAGACGCCACCGCAGCACCCGGATATTACGTTCCGCGTTAAATTTACCGACGCATTGACCGGGCGTGTATTTTATGCCCAGCGGGTTCTGAGAGTTCATATTCGGCATGTAAAAGGGTAAGTGCAGGCGGACTCCGGCGGAATCGTTCACCTGCAAACCCCCGGATAATTAAATGTTTTTTCAGTGATGAGGTTCTCTGACGATGGCCAATAATGCAGCGGTGCGGATTGAACATGATTCTATCGGCGATCTGCCGGTCCCCGTCGATGCCTACTACGGCGTGCAGACTCTGCGGGCCGTGCATAATTTCCCCATATCCGGCCGCGGTATGCCGGCCATTTTCATCCGCAGTCACGCCCTGCTGAAGAAATGCTGTGCGGAAGTCAACATGGAACTCGGCCTGCTGGATAAATCCATCGGGGAATCGATCTGCAAGGCGGCGGCTGAAATTCTGGAAGGGAAGCTGGCGGATCAATTCCCGGTGGATGTGTATCAGACCGGTTCAGGTACCAGCACCAACATGAATCTCAACGAGGTGATCGCGAGTCGGGCCAACGAGATGCTCGGCGGCCGACGCGGAGACAAAAAGCCTGTTCATCCCAACGATCATGTGAATATGGGACAATCCAGCAACGATACCATTCCAACCAGCATTCATATTGCGTGCATCTTTGAAATCGTGCGAGTATTGGAACCGGCGCTCCACACACTCGAAGCCTCGCTGGCAGAAAAGAGCCGCCAGCTTTGGGATGTCATCAAAACCGGCCGCACGCACCTGCAGGATGCCACTCCGATAAGATTGGGGCAGGAATTTCTCGGCTATCGCGGCCAGATTGAACGTTCATCCAGACGTCTGGCCGCCGCATTGGCAGATCTGAGCGAACTGGCCATCGGCGGCACCGCCGTCGGCACCGGCATCAATGCGCACCCGCAATTTGCCTCCAAGGTATGTGAGCGCCTCTCTGCGGCACTGGGATACAAGGTGCGGGAGACGACCAATCACTTTCAGGCGCAATCAACCCTTGACGGGCTGGTGATGACTTCCGGCGTGCTGAAGACCATCGCTGTAAGCCTGACCAAAATCGCCAACGATATTCGCTGGATGAGTTGCGGCCCACGGGCAGGATTGGGCGAAATTGAACTACCGGCCGTCCAACCGGGCAGTTCCATCATGCCAGGCAAGGTAAACCCCGTGATTGCAGAAAGCCTGATCATGGTCTGCCAACGGGTGATCGGCAATGACGCCGCGATTACCGCGGCCGGCAGCAGCGGCAATTTTGAACTCAACGTGGCCATGCCCGTGGCGGCGGCGGCAACACTGGAGAGTATCGCCCTGCTGGGACACGGCATAAAGAATTTCGCCCAGCAATGTGTCGATGGAATAAAAGCAACCCAGCGCGGACCTGATCTGGTGACGGCGGGGTTGATGCTGGCCACGGCCTTGGCGCCGGTTATCGGCTACGAAGCCGCCGCCAACATCGCCAAGGAAGCCGCATCCAATGGCAAAACAATATTTGATGTGGCATCCCAGCGGACACAGATCCCGCCGGAGGAACTCAAAAAGCTGCTCGATCCGATCAAAATGGTGGAACCATCCAACACCATCATGCCGGTATCCGGATAAGCGACGGCGTTCGCAGGCGGCCGGGTGCCCGAAGGACGAACCAATTAATAGGGATGCGTAGGCTTGCGGTGGACGGATGCGGACGCATGCATTCACTCATCGTGAGGTGAGGGGGTTTCATGTTCCGAACCGGCCGGTCGCTTGATGCGCGACTTGATGGACTGGCGAATTTTTCCCCACGGCACCCTTTCAAGCAGCAGCGGAACCGCCGCCTGCGCCACCGGCGCAACGTGCTGCCAGAAGCCGTCTCCCTGTGATGTTGATTTTTTATCAGATACCGGCGGTTGAGGCGGTGCGGGAGTTTCCACAGGTGGCGCGTCCGCAACGGCATGGCGTCGGCGAACGGCCGAACCGGCCAGCCGGGAGAGAATGACCCATATTTTTTTCTGTGAGCCGGATGCCAATAATCCCGCCGACACCGCAGCCCCGATGGCGGCATACGGAAAGCGCCGCACGAAATTGGTGATGGAAAGCGTTTCCCTGGTGTCGTGAATCACCTTTTCCACACGGTTGTCGATGGCCGAGAGGCAGGCATCGCGGCGACGTTCAAGCGAGGCAATTTCATCATCGATCGACATGTGAATCTCCCGGCGGAGGTGTCGGCGCCTTGAATTTCCCGCGTGAGAGCAGAATGCCCGCACCTATCAGAAGGTGCACGACGGCAAAGATGACGCATATCTGCCACACCCGCAGGAAATCTTCCAATATCAGGAAGATCCCGATATACAGGAAAACAACACCCACCAGCAGAGCAACGACCGCCCCACCGATCACGCAGGCTTGAACCAGTGCGTCCCGCGCAATGCGGGCGCAGCGGAGTGTGACGAGCTGAACTTCGAGTTCAATTAATTCGATGAAATAGTGCAGCAACGGCTTGCCGGATCGCTGCTGCGTGCCCCGCGAGCTTTCACCATCCGCCGACGGAGAATCCTGGCTATGAACTGGCCCCTGGGTCGTCAAAGGATGTAAGCTCCCGTATGAAACGCAACAGCGAAACGCGCAAAATACCGTTATTCGCCGAAACCCTCAACACTCCGCCCGATTGCAGGCAAAAGTGCCGATGAGGTTTACCCCAAAATCAGCGGCTGCGTCCGAGCAGAATTCCCAGCGCCAGCCCGGCCCCTGCGGCAATGGCGATGGACTTGTACGGATTTTTCCGCACATACGTGAGCACCGCCGCCTGCGTGTGATCAAGCTGGTCGTGCAGAACTTCCTGCTTGCCGTGCACCCATTCACTGGCGCGTCCTTTGATGTCGCCGGCGTAGCTGGCCGCGACTTTGGTCGCCTCGGATGCCAGGTCTTTTACCGCCCCTTTGGCGGCGACGTACTTGCCCCGCAGATCAGGATCCATGACTTGGCTGTTCTGGGCGAGGACTGGAGTTGGAGCATGTTCCGACATGATAAAACCTCCTTAAAAAATTCGGCTCTCTCAGAGAGTCGTAACCAACATCTTCTATATCAATGTAGGCATAGGGGCATGCTGAAATCAAGGAAAAACTTCCATTTTCGGCCCAATGCAACTGGTCCGGCATGGATATCGGCAGCCAGGGCATCAGCGGTCGGACGGGGAAAAACCTCATTTTTTGTTTGCCGGTCGGCGGGAGGAACGTATCGAGGGTTGCGATCCACCCCGTATCGACCGCCACAAAGGTGGGTATGAGCCGGCATCCATACGGCTTGACAGTCGTTTTCTGCAACTCCATAATCGACCCGGTGAATATTGGTTGAAACGAAATACGGTCGGATGCCTCCGATACGCCTGACTTTCAGGGGCCACGATGCTCAACTCGCATAAATTCATATGGACTTTTCCGGTCGTTGTATTGGCCGTGACAACCTCAGCGATTGCGGCTGCCCCGAAACACGTTGTTATTCCGGTTTGGCCGCATTTGCAGGTGCCACCCGCGATGCGCATCTGCAAAAGCAGACATCATGGAAAGGTCTTAGTGGCGCCTGTGCGCTGGCCGACGCTGACGGAATACCTGGCTCCTGAAAATAAAGCCAATGGGTGCGCCGTCATCAGTTGTCCCGGCGGGGGCTACGGGATTCTGTGTGTGGATTGGGAAGGCACGCGGGTCGCAAGGTTTCTTAATAGTATCGGCGTTTCCTGCTTTGTCCTGCAGTATCGCCTGCCGGACGGGAAACTGCCTCCCGGTGGTGTACCGTGGCCTCTGCAGGATATTCGCCGAGCGATGCAGATTGTCAGAGCCAATGCCGCAAAATGGCATATCAATCCGCATGATATCGGGGTGGCGGGCTTTTCCGCCGGCGGATCGGTGGCGTCGCTGGCGGCCGTGCATTGGCTGCCGGGGAATCCCGATGCCAAAAATCCGCTTAATCGCTACAGCACACGGCCGGATTTTTTGATTTTGGGTTATCCGGTCATCTCCATGATGCCCAGTATTACCAATATTGTAACCCGTAATAATCTTCTGGGCACGAACCCGCCAAAAGATGTCGCGGAATATTTTTCCAGTGAATTGAATGTTACGCCGCTGACGCCGCCGGCGTTCATCTGCTACGCGCGTGATGACACCGTGGTTTCACATCAGAATGAAATTCGATTCTATAAAGCCCTGAGACGCAATGGTGTGCCGGCCGAATTGCGTGTTTACAGGATAGGCGAGCACGGTTTTGTATCCGGCCCGAAGCGCGGCGTCAACAAGTGGTCGCACGCCTGCAAGAAATGGCTGGAACAAATGCATTTTATCCCTCACAAGTAAGCAGGTTCCAGTGCGAATATCCGTACCGCCGCCCCGGCATCTGCGACCGAGTCCCGGCCACCATTTTTCCGGCAGGTCGGGGCGACCCTTTTTTCAACATGAACAATTGTCCTTAAAAGGCGAAATGAAAAAGGTTGCGATTCCTCACAGCTTTCGGACTCTCAAATTGATGCCGGTACCCCGGCGGCGATTGCATCAGCGACCTGTGCTTTCGCTTCATCATCAGCAAGACCAGCCCGAGAGGGTCGAACAGGCCCGGGGAGGCCGGTACCGGAAAACCAGAGCGGGAACACGGCTTGGATCAAAAACAGGATCAACCGGGTCTGAGGGTCAAATTTCACTCAACAGCCTTGATGACGACAAGCGTGGTATCGTCCACGCGGCTGTTGAGGCCGACAAACCGGCGGGTTTCCCATACGAGCTGGCGACATATCTGTTCGGCGGGCAGATCGGCGAAGCGCAGATAGGCTTCCCGCAGCCGCGCCCGGCCGAACGATTCGCCGTTGAAATTCATCGCATCGGTGAGCCCATCGGTGTAAATGAGAATGCAATCCCCTTTTTTAATATCGAGGATGTGCTTGCCATATTTTTCATTCGGATCGACACCCAGCACCATGCCGCCGGGGCCCAGTTCACGAATGGTTCCATCGCGAAGCAGCAGCGCCGGATCGTGACCGGCGACGGCATAGGTCAACCGCCGTGATGTTAATTCCAACGTCCCGTACCAGAGGGTGACAAATTCGCCGCTCTGCGTATCGGCCACAATGGCTTTATTAACGCGACTGATCACTTCGTCGAGATCGTAAATGTCGCTGGCGTAAGCACGGATGGAAGCGCGGGCCGAGGCCATGAGGATGGACGCCGGCAGCCCCTTGCCGACGATATCGGCCACCGCGATCCCCAGCGACTGGGGGCCGAATTCGATGAAATCATAGAAATCACCTCCGAGTTCAAAGCAGGGCACGTACAGCGCCGCAATATCAAACCCTTTGATGGACGGTGCACGGCCGGGAATCATGCGCCGCTGCACTTCGGCGGCAATCTGCACCTGCCGCTGCAGTCTGACTTTTTCGATCGCCTCTTCCTGGAGACGGGCGTTTTCAATGGCGGCGGCGGCCTGATTGGCGATGGACTGAAGCAGACGTATTTCAAATGAGGTGAATGTCTTGGGGGTGTCGGTGTAAACCCGGATCACACCGATGGGGTGCCCCTGGTACGACAGGGAGGTGCACAGGACGGAGGCAATTCCCTCCCGACGGGCATCTTCGGGATAGGCGATTCTCGGATCGGTCGTCATATCGACAATCTGAACGACCTTACCGGCAAGGGCCTCGCGATCGACGCCGCTCTTGTCAACCAGGATCGGCCCCTTCCTGAGATACGCATCCGAGAGGTTATAGACACTCTTAATCACCAGCTCATCGCGCTGATCATCGAGCAGTCGAAGCGAGCAGGCCTTGGCCCCCATGGCCTGTGCGACACTCTGCGTGACACGATCCAGCGTCTGAGCCAGACCACGAGCCTCGGCGGTGATGGTGGAAATGTGGAAGAGTGTTGATAATTCAACAATTCTCCGCCGAAGCTGCATCTCCTGTTCGCAGAGCCGGGAGATGGCGCTGGCCAGCAACTGCAGAAACTGAATACCGGCCGAGCGCTGCACGGCCGATTCCGACGCGCAGAGTTCAAGCAGTTCCCGCGCCTGCGCCGGCTTGATGTTGAACCGGGTCGAGAGTTCATCCGCCCGCGCCGCATCAATCCGGTGATGATGCGGCTCCATACTGATACTGCCGAGGCGGATACCCGCGACCATAATCGGCGCGGAAAACGGCTGGTTGAGAGAATCCGGCCCCCCATCGCGCTGGGCGGCCGCAATGGCGGCCGAGCGTGCCTGAAATCGATCACTGACGGTCGGCTGCGTGAGGGGCTGACCGCGGGCATCGCGGATGCAGGCGGATACCTGGGCCACGCTCGCCAGAGAGTCCTGAATATCCTGGAGCGTATCAACGTCCAGAAAATCCGTCAGCGACGCCTCTTTCAGTGAAACCAGATCCGCAATTTCATTGTCCGCGGGTCGGCCGACCCGTGGCGCAGGCATCGCCGCGCTGCCGTCGGCGGAGATTGTCGACTCGGTGCTGGTCAATTCCGGTATCCTTTGCGCCGCCTCAATGCCTGCCATGACCCGTCAGCCATGCTTTATCCAGTATCGACGGCCAGAGGCTGCCGGTTCCCCATGAACTCCACAGGGAAAGAAGTGATCGGAGCTTGTTTTCATGCCCGGTCTGGTAATAGGTATAGGCCAGCAGAAAAGCCGCTGCGTTGCTCTGATCGGGCAGCATGCGTTTAAGTTGACGCTGTGCATCCCGGACGGCATGGCGCGGCAGCATTTTCCTGAAGTTGTACCTCAGCGACGTGAGTTCCGGATGATGCACAAAAGCCGTCTTGAAATCGGCGTAGGCGCTGGCATACATTCCGCCCATGAGTTCCGTATTGGCGCGTGCAAGGCGGGCGAGCTCATTGCCCGGGTTAACGATCAGGGCGGAATTAAAGCGGTACAGCGCTGCGATATAACGCCCCTGCTTCAGATCGATCTGCCCACGCTTCATGTATCGGTTAAACGCGTTGGGTGTCGGCCCGGCAAGATTGGAAAGCGGCGATATCTTCCGGCCCGCCTTGAGCTTCCGGGTCACCTTCGGCGAGAGCCAGTTCCTTGCCGCCGCGGGAGAGTTCACGGCGGGATAGCCTGCCGCTCCGGCTCCCGGCGTGTTGGCCGTATTCGGCATTTGTCCGACCGTGCGTTTGGCCGTGATGGGCGCGATCGGAAGCCCCGTAATAGGATCAATCATGAGTTGCCGGGCCTGTTTGGAATTTTCCGGCGCCAGCGTGGTATTGGTAATCGCGGGCCTGCCTCCGATACCCGGAGCGACGATCGTGGACCTGCGCCCGCTGCTGAGTTCCGTCAGGAGCCGCTGATAATAATCGCCGGACGGCACGTGCTTGCGTGGAGCGTAGCCGACCAGCCCCTGATGCCGTTGGTTCAGTGCGTTATTCTTCGGCCTGCTGGACGCGAGTCCCATGTCGCGGGTGGAGGTGACCATGCCATGGACCTTCAAGGTTGAATACGATTTTCGCTCACCGTTACGAGCCGATTTATTCATCTGCCCGGGCATCAGCGCTGCGTTCATCGGGCGTAGCCCGAAGAGCGGATTAATTTCACCGGAACTTCCAGTCGCCATTCCCGCATACGCCTGCGGGTTGGTGGGGAGGCTGACATTGGAATTAAAAAATGATAATCCCTGTCCGTTGGCGCTGATGGGAGAATTCACCTGCGTTGCACCGATGCCGGTCAGGGACGTGCTGACCCCAAGGCCCGCACCAATCTGGGCGGCGTAACCTTGATTGGGATTGACAGCCGCATTAACCGCATTGTTCACCGCAAGGCTTGATATCCCCTGGCTGACCGCATTGACACTGCTGAGCCGCGCCTGAGACGGTGAAAAATTCGACGAGCGGAACGACGACGCCCCGACGACGGGAATCTGTGCATACGTGGTGCCGCCACCGGGAAGGGGCACCGGTACCACCCTGGAAAACTGCGGCATCCCGGCGGGGTTATAGGCAGCGCCGGAATTCTGCAGGCCGTAGATATTCGGATTGCTCGGCACATAGCCCTGAATGGGATTATTACTCCCGCCGCTGCCGACGAGATTGTTGGCGTCCTGAGCGGTTCCATTTTGCACATAGACCTGTGCATAGAGAGGCCCGGCCGCCAGAGCAGCCATCGCCGCGAGCAGGAGAATGGGGGAATCTT
>JAJZNY010000419.1 GCA_021852245.1 Planctomycetota bacterium
AAGAAGAAGTGGAAGAGAAAATCCCGCGGCATGGCCGCAATGCGAGCTTGGGCGCTCTGCACCATCAGCAACCCGATGCCAAGGAGCGTCAAGGTGACAATGAGCAGGACGCGGTCCAGCTCCAACGACACCGGACTCAGTGTGAACTGCAAACCTCGGGCGATGGTTCCGGCCACGCCGCCCGCCGATTTATTTTCATTTCGACCGGGCCAGCGTGTGAGCGTAGGCCAGCGTATTGAAGGTTTACTTGCGGACATGTGATACCCATCCAGCTAAACATCAGTCGGCAATAACGGCGGTACAGGTGTGAACTGCACCATCCATGTGCTCAAGGACGCAGACCATCCATGGCCGCGTAAAATACCATCCGCGCAAAAACGATGCGAACGGCAGAGAACTATTATAAGGTACCGGCTCTCTGACCGATAACGCAAACACAGTATACGTATTTTCGTCCAATCCAGCCCAAATTAAGCACAAAATTTTAGCGCAGCTTCACCAACGCCAAAGCCCCGGCCGCAAAAAGGGCGGAGAGGAGCCAAAACCGTACCACCACCTGCGGTTCGCTCCAACCCGCCATATGAAAATGATGATGGATGGGTGCGCAGCGAAAAAGCCTCTTTCCACGGGTTGCCTTGAAGAATGACACCTGCAGCACCACACTCATCAACTCAATGACGAAAATACCGCCGACCAGAAAAAGCATTGGTTCCTGCCGAATGACCACCGCCACATACCCAATGACGCCCCCCAGCGGCAGCGAACCCGTATCCCCCATGAAGACAGACGCGGGATTGCAGTTGTACCAGAGAAAGCCGAGGCAGGAACCGGTCATGGCGCCGCAGATCACCGCAAGTTCTCCGGAATGCCGAATGTGATTGAAGTCGAGCGTGGCGGCCCAGCGCGCGTCGCCGGTCACATAGGCGAGAACCATGAAGCCGAAGGCAACAATGGCCATGCAGCCACTGGCAAGCCCGTCCATGCCGTCGGTGAAATTGACGGCGTTGCTGGTGCCGGCAATCACGCAGATGGTGAGAATGGCGAAGAGCCATGCGGGCAGAACGATATCCCGTGGGAGAAAGGGCCAATTCAGGTAGTGAGCCTGATGGTAATTACCATGATGGTAAATAAAGAAGGCCAGAATCATCCCTAGGCCGATCTGAAAAAGGAGTTTTTCCCACCAGAAGAAGCCGTCGCGAGAACCCGGAGTGCGGCGTTTGGCGGTCAATTTAAGCCAATCATCCACAGCCCCCACCCCGCCGAGGTAGATGAGACAGACCAAACCCATACGGACATAAAAATTGTCCAGTCGGGCAAACAGGAGCGTGGAGATGATGATGCTGCCGATGATCAGCACCCCCCCCATCGTAGGCGTGTCCGCCTTGTTTGCGGTCATGGCGTTGAGGGTTTCATTGTTGAATTCCGGCTGATCACCCAGTTTCTGCTTTTTAAGCCAGCGGATAACCGGCTTGCCTGCAAAGAGGACAATTAAAAAACCGGACATGACGGAAAGCGCGGATCGGAATATCACCACATCGAGCGCCGACCCGGCACCGATGACATGATGCGCTTCCAGTAATTTATATAACCAGTAAAGCATAAACGCTGACCTCCCTGTCAGGCGCAGTCAACTTTAGGCGTCAACTTACCAACCGACAATCCCTTGAGCAGATTTTCCAGATGCATGGCCCGCGAGCCCTTCACCAATATGGCATCCCCGGTGCGAAGCCAACGGCTTTGATCTTCCAGTGCGCGATCGATATCCGGGAATTGAAAGCTCGACATGCCCCGCTTTTCAGCTGAGATGGCCGCCCAACTTGCCAGCGGCCCAATGGTAACCAATGCGGAAAGATTTAATTCCGCGGCCAATTCCCCCATCCGAATGTGATGCTCGGCGGCACTGGGGCCGAGTTCCAGCATATCGCCAAGCACCGCCACCTTGCGGGGTGAGCGGCGGTTGACAACGGGAAGCACCAGCTCGGCAAAGGTTCGCAGGGCAACCTCGGTGCTGGATGGATTGGCATTGTAGGCGTCGTTGAGAATCCAATGTGAACCGAGCGTCTGGGGTTCAAGCCGCATCGGGCTCGGTTTAACCTGCGACAATCCGGATTGTATTTCGGCTTCCGAAAGCCCCATGCGCCGGGCGACGCCAATGGCGAGAGCCGCGTTGATGGCGTTATGCCGCCCCAACAGCGGTAGATGAAATGGCGAGCGGTTATTGAGAGAAAACGAAACTCCCGTCATATCCTGACGGATATCATGAATCTCGATGTCGGCGCCATCTCCGGGCAGACCGACCGTAACGCGTGGAACTTTGCTCAACCGCAGCGCTTCGATCAGTTCCGGTGAGGATTTATTCAAAAATATCATGCCGTCGTTATTGGCGAAATTCGCCAGCGACGCTTCCTCAATCGCCACCGATCGCAGATCGCGGAGTCCTTCAAGATGTTCGTAGCCGACACCGGTAATCACCGCCATATCCGGCTGGGCGATGAGACCAAGGGCCCCGACTTCTCCCGGAGCGTTGGTGCCGACTTCAAGGATGACATAATCATGCCGGGGCTCGACGGAGAGCAGCGTCAGAGGCAGGCCGATGTTGTTATTAAAACTTCTGGGACTTGCCACACCGTTGAATTTCTGCGACAGCAGGGTATGGATGATTTGTTTGGTGGTGGTTTTGCCATTGGAACCTCCCACCGCGATCACCTTGCTTCGCAGATCACGGCGATAGTTGGCCGCCAAACGGCCCAGCGCTCGAACCGATTGGTCGGTCTGCATGATGGTGGCGGATGTGCCACGGAGCTGGGCGAGCGTATCGGGATCAATCGGCTCATCGACGAGAGCGCCCGATGCGCCGGCGGAAATCGCCTGCATTACAAATTTATTGCCGTCGAATTTCTCCCCCTGAATGGCGATGAACAGATCACCCTCGTGAATTTCGCGGCTGTCGGTGGAAACCCCACCACGGAATTCCCGCTCGCCGCGCAGAACCCAACGCGAGAGCGTCACCCGTCGGATATGATCAAATGAACATGCTTTCACTTTTCGCCTCGAAACTCACCCCGACACCACCGCTCCTGCGGCATTTATCACTTTACTGTGGCACTGAATTTGTTCTGCAACGCCTCGACGGCACATTGCGCATCATCAAAATCACGCCGCTCGTTGCCGATGATCTGATAATTTTCATGCCCTTTACCGGCGATTAAGATCGTATCATCCGATTCGGCCATTTCAACTGCCGCTTCAATGGCCGCTCTGCGATCCGGAACGATGTCTGCCGCGGCACGGCCGGCCGACGAAAGCCCCTGAAGAATGTCATCGATGATCGCGATCGGATTTTCGCTGCGCGGATTATCGCTGGTGATGATCACCCGATCGGCCAGTTTCTCAGCAACAGCGCCCATCAACGGGCGTTTGGTGCGGTCCCGATCTCCTCCGCAGCCGAAAATACAGATCAGCCGACCACGGGTCAATGGCCGCAGGGCCGTGAGAACATTTTCCAATGCGTCGTGCGTGTGGGCGTAATCGACAAACACGGCAAAAGGCATATTCCCCCCGTCCATGCCCGGCAGTCCAACCCGTTGAAGCCGACCGGGTGCCGCCGGAGCCATGGACATGGCGGACGCAAGGTGATCCATCGGGAAACCGGCCGCGATCCCTCCCGCCATTGCACAAAGAATATTCTGTGCATTGTGCAGACCGACCATCGGGCTGCTGACGACGTGCGACTTGCCGCCGCGCAAGGAAACCTTCAATTGCATGCCGGCACTGTCCATTTTCAATACCTCGGCATGCAGGTCAGCTGGATGCTTGAGACCGTATGTGAAAACGCGGGCCCTGCTGCGCTGCACCATGACGGGTGTGTAAGCATCATCGGCATTCACCACGGCCCACGCGTCCGGTTGCAATCCGGTAAACAGCTTGGCCTTGGCCGCCGCGTAACGTTCCATCGTGCCGTGATAATCAAGATGATCACCGGTCAGATTGGAAAACATGGCAACGCTTACATTCACCCCTGCAAGCCGATCCTGATCCAGCGCGTGACTGCTCGCCTCCATCGCCACGGC
>JAJZNY010000065.1 GCA_021852245.1 Planctomycetota bacterium
GATACGCCGCGAAATCGACACCACCACTTCGGATTATGACCGTGAAAAACTGCAGGAACGTCTGGCCAAGCTGGCTGGCGGTGTGGCGCAGATTAATGTCGGCGCCGCCACCGAATCGGAGATGAAGGAGAAAAAGGCCCGTGTGGAAGATGCCTTGCACGCCACACGTGCGGCCGTTGCTGAAGGCATTCTGCCGGGCGGCGGGACGGCGCTGATTCGCAGCCTCTCGGTCTTGGATTCCATTAAGACCGAATCGAGTGACGAAAAGACCGGTGTGCAGATTGTGCGCCGGGCCCTGCAGGAGCCGACACGGTGCATCGCTGAAAACGCGGGCGAAGATGGCGCAGTGGTCGTGAAGAAGATCATGGCCGGGAAAGATAACTTTGGCTTCAACGCCCTGACTCTGGATTATGAACCGGATATGATCAAAGCCGGAATCATCACCCCGACCAAGGTTGAGCGCAGCGCCCTGCAGAATGCGGCGAGCGTTTCAACGCTGCTGCTTACCACAGATGCCATCATCGTTGAGAAACCCAAACCGAAGGATGCGGGCGGCCCTCCGGGTGGCGGCATGGGTGGTATGGGTGGAATGGGCGGTATGGGAGGCATGGGTGGAATGGGCGGAATGGGTGGCATGGACATGATGTAAGTCGCCCGTTTCAGGGCGGCGGGGTCGGCCTTGGGGCTGATCCCTCGGCCGGTACTCAGCCCGCCGGTCGTGGTTGAAACATCTTGGAAATCAGGGATAGACCGCTGACGGATGATCAGCGAATGAATACGGAGAATCAATATGACGATTAAACCCTTGGAAGATCGAATTGTCGTAAAACCTGCGGAAGCGGAAAGCACCACCAGCGGCGGCATCGTGCTGCCGGAAAGTGCCAAGGAAAAGCAGACGCGGGGCAAGGTGCTGCAGGTCGGGCCGGGCAAGATGCTCGACAGCGGCAAGCGGGTTCCGCCGTCGGTGTCGGTGGGCGATGAGGTTTATTACGGTCAGTACGCCGGAACCGAAATCAAAATTGACGACCAGAAGTTTGTGATTCTGGAAGAAAGCGAATTGCTGGGTGTGGTCACACGCTGAGCGTCCGCCTGAATACTGAAATTTAAGGAAAACATTTTTAGGGGTTAAATATGGCAGCAAAACAACTCATGTTCGATATGGCGGCCCGGAATAAGGTATTTGATGGGCTTACGAAGCTGGCGTCGGCCGTCAAGGTGACGCTGGGGCCGTCCGGTCGGAATGTGGTTTTATCCAAGAGCTGGGGCTCGCCTCAGGTTACCCGCGACGGCGTGACCGTGGCCAAGGAAGTCGAACTGCCCGATCCGTTTGAAAACATGGGCGCCAAACTCGTCAATGAAGTTGCCAGCAAAACCAATGATATTGCCGGCGACGGTACCACCACGGCAACGGTGCTGGCGGAGGCGATTTATGGTGCGGGTCTGCGGCATCTCACGGCGGGGATGAACCCGGTCGTGGTGAAGCGCGGCATCGACAAGGCGGTTGAAACCGCTGCGGAAGCGATTCGTGATATGGCCCGCAAGGTGTCGGGGCGCGATGATCTGTGCAAAGTGGCGACGATTTCCGCCAATTCAGATGTCGCCATCGGCAACCTGATCGCCGATGCGATTGACCGTGTCGGTCGCGACGGCGTGGTGACCATCGAGGAAGGGAAGGGGATCGAAACCACCATGGACCTTGTTGAAGGCATGTCCTTTGACAAGGGGTATCAGTCGCCTTATTTCATGACCAATCCCGGCACGCTCGAATGCGTGCTGGAAGATGCCTACGTCTTCCTGTTTGAGAAAAAAATCTCCACCATCAGCGACATCCTGCCGCTGCTCAATAAGATTGCCACCGCAGGCAAGCCGCTGCTGATTGTGGCGGAGGATGTTGAATCTGAAGCGCTGGCCACACTGGTGGTCAACCGCCTGCGTGGCATCCTGAAAGTCTGCTCGGTGAAAGCCCCCGGCTTCGGCGATCGTCGCAAGGCAATCATGGGTGATCTCGCAGCCGTAACAGGCGGCAAGTTCTTCTCGGAAGACCTGGGCACCAAGATCGAATCGATCGAACTCGAAGAACTCGGCCGCGCCAAGCGGATTGTGGTGGACAAAGACAATACCACCATCGTGGAAGGCGCCGGTAAGAAGAAAGACATTGAGGCCCGGGTCGCCCAGATCCGCATGCAGATCGAAAAGACCACCAGCGACTACGACCGTGAGAAACTCCAGGAACGTCTGGCGAAGCTCACCGGCGGTGTGGCGGTGCTGCGTGTCGGTGGTGCAACCGAAACGAACATGAAGGAGCGGAAATTCCGCGTCGATGACGCCCTGCACGCCACTCGCGCTGCAGCTCAGGAAGGGATTGTTCCCGGCGGCGGCGTTTCGTTCCTGCGGGCGATTGCGGCCGTTGAAAATGCCAAATCCAAGGCCCGCGGTGATGAAAAGGTTGGTTTTGATATTGTGATCGACGCGCTCAAGGCTCCGGCCCGACAAATTGCGGAAAACGCCGGTGAAGACGGCAGCGTAGTGGTGGAAGCTATTCTGGAAAAAGAAGGCTCGTTTGGTTACGATGCAGCCACCGGAAAGTATGGCGACATGTTCAAAATGGGCATCGTTGACCCGGCCAAGGTCAATCGCACGGCACTGCAGAATGCAGCTTCTGTTGCGGGTCTGCTGCTCACCACCGACGTGTTGGTAACGGATGTTAAGGAAGATGCGGAGAAGATACCGGGCGCCGTTCGCTGATTGACGGGTCGTGCTTCGTCATGCCTGCAACTGAGGCATGTGCGGAGCACTGGCTTTATCTCTCCTCATCCCGCCGTATTATACGGGAGAGTTCCATGGCCCGACGCCGGATGATGGCTCGGGCTTTTTTCTTTTGTGCCGGCAGGAATGCTTATGCCAACGAAACGTGATTACTACGAAATCCTGCAGGTCTCACGCAGCGCTTCTGTGGAGGAGATCAAGAGCGCCTACCGCAAGGCAGCCATTGCGCATCACCCGGATCGCAACCCGGGAAACGCCGAAGCGGAAGTTCGCTTCAAGGAATGTGCTGAAGCCTATGAAGTACTTTCCGACCCGGAAAAGCGGGCCCGCTACGATCAGTTCGGTCATGACGGTCTCCAGGGCGCCGCGGTGCATGATTATTCGCACATGCAGTACACCGACATCTTTTCGATGTTCAACGACATCTTCGGCGGGATGGGGGGTGGCGGCGGGGCGAGGCACGAAGGGCCGAGTCGGGGCTTTGACCTGGAAACCCAGATTTCCCTCACCCTCAAGGAGGTTCAGACCGGGGCCGAAAAAGAGGTGGAATTTACCCGGCACGATAACTGCCAGACCTGCGGCGGCTCCGGTGCCAAGCCCGGTACCAAAAAGAAAATCTGCACCACCTGCGGCGGGCGCGGTCAGGTGGTCCAGCGCGGTTTCGGCGGCATATTCTCCATGGTGACCGACTGCCCCAAATGCAGCGGGCAGGGGGCGACCATCGACAAACCGTGCACCGACTGCCATGGGAGCGGGCGGACGCTGCTGAAGCGGAAAATCTCCGTCAAAATTCCCGCCGGCATCCATGACGGCCAGGCGGTGCGCGTACGGGGAGAAGGGGAGCCGGGGGATGAAGGGGGGCCGCACGGGGATCTTCATGTGTATGTACGTGTGGCGCCGCACTCATTTTTCCAGCGCGACAAAAATCATCTCTATCTGGACGTGCCGATCAGCATGGTACAGGCGGCGCTGGGGGCGGAAATTGAACTCCCCACGCTCACCGGCAAAACCACGCTTCACATTCCACCCGGAACCCAGCCGGGCGAACTTTTACGCGCCAAGGGACTGGGCCTGCCGGATGTTCATGGCGGACGGACCGGCGATATCATCGCACGGATCATGGTGGAAGTGCCCCGGAAGCTGGGCAAGACGCAGGAACAGTTGCTGCGGCAGTATGCACAAATTGAAGATGAGGCGGTTCTGCCGGCACGTAAAAACTTCTTTGAAAAAATGCGCGATTATGTCGTGGGCGATCATTCATCAACATCAGACGCCAAGTCGTAGG
>JAJZNY010000433.1 GCA_021852245.1 Planctomycetota bacterium
ACCAGCGATTCGTTCCCGACGCCCCCCGTGACCCTGGTTATTTTCGCCCCGTTCACGTGGCTCTCGCCCGCCAACGCACAATTCGCATGGGTCTGCTGCAAACTGATTTTCTGCTGCATCATCTTTTTTGCCCTGTTCAAGGCGGTTAAAAAAGCGGGCGTTGAGCTTGATATGGTAGCCCTGACACTGATCCTGCTGATCTGGTTGCCACCGGTGATGGGAGATATGCAGGAGGGGCAGACGAATCTGCTCATGCTCACGCCCCTGGCCACGGGTCTTGCGCTGGGGATGATCGATAAAAGTTGGGCTCGATGGATCGGCGGAATTTTGGTCGGCTTGGCCGTGTGCATCAAGGTTACACCGATTATTTTTCTGATCTATTTTGCCTGGAAGCGGCAGTGGAAAATTGTCGGTGGGATCGGGTTGGGCCTGGTTCTGGGGTTGTTTGTGATTCCAACGCTCTTTTTCGGCTGGAGCCAGAATTGGGCGTGGTTCAGGGAATGGTTCAATATCATGATCGTGCCGTACGTAACGCACGGTCGTGTGGAATATTACGTGGGCCAGTCGGTGCCCAGTTTCCTATCGCGTCTCCTGCGCCATGTGCCGGCCTTTTACTCACATCCGCACGGAATTGCCAAACCGCATTATGTGAACATCTTCAATCTGCATCGGAATGTAAGCGACGATCTGATCCGGGTGATCCTGGTAATCATCGGGCTCATCGGGCTATGGTGGGCCCGGGCTAAACTCAGGCCGCTGGGCCAGAAGCGCTACCTGCTGGAGATTGGAGCGGTGGCGGCGTATATGCTCTGGGCATCACCGCGGACGTGGGTCCCGCACTATGTGTCGCTGGCCATGACGCTATTTGCAATGGGCATGATCCTCTGCGACAAGCTCCAACCGCTGAAAAATCGGCAAATCGCATTTTTTGTCATGGTTGCCGGCGCGGTTTTGATGTTCCTGACTACTGATATCGGCAAGATTTTCGGCCATAATGGTCACCGATGGATGCTGACGATTGGAGTGTCATTATGGGCGACGGTGCTGATGGCTCTGACCATTCTCAACGCCAGCCGATCGGCACCCGGCCGGCCGATCAACCGATCTGCGGCTCAGACGGATCCGCCGATCGGAATCTGATGCCGCAGGAAGCCTTCGTAGCGCTGGGATCCAATCTTGGCGACCCACCCCGGCAGATAGCTGAAGCAATCAGGGCGATTGGGCAACTCCCCGGCACCCGAGTGATCAATCATGCTCCGCCGAGATGGTACGCACCGGTTGGCGGACCGCCCGGGCAGGGGAATTTTCTCAATACCGCCGCCCATCTGAAAACCAACCTTGAGCCGGCAGAACTGCTTGATCAACTGCTGACCATCGAGCTGCACCAGGGGCGGGTGCGAAGCGCGACCGAGCGAAACGGCCCGCGCACCCTTGATATTGACCTGCTCTTCTATGGGTCATACGTCATTCACACACCGCACCTGTGCGTACCGCATCCACGGCTTGCTGAGCGTCTCTTTGTTCTTGAGCCGCTCTCTGAAATCGCACCGGCGTTCACTCATCCGGCGGCGGGCCTGTCGGTGGCGGAATTATTAAATCGGCTGCGGAGCGGGGAGCCATGGACATTCACACAGGAGGAACCCATTCGATGCAGATCTTTCACCAAATAGCGGCATATCGCCAATGGCGTGCCGGCATACGAACCCCGCTGGTTTTCGTCCCCACCATGGGGGCGCTCCATGAAGGGCATGCGAGCCTCGTCACCCTCGCCCGTCGCGTTGCAGGCCCCGATGGAACCGTTGCGGCATCGATTTTTGTCAATCCGATGCAGTTTGGTGCGGGGGAAGATTTTTCCCGTTATCCGCGAACCGTGAAGGAAGATGAAGCGCTGCTCGCCGCACGATCCACCGATGTGCTTTTTCTGCCGGATGCTAATGTCATGTACCCGTCAGGTACGGAAACGATGAAAATCACGCCCGGCCCTCTGGCTCAGATGCTGGAGGGCGCTGATAGACCGAGGCATTTTGAGGGCGTATGCACGGTTGTGGCGAAATTATTAAATATCATCACCCCAACGCACATGATTCTCGGGCAGAAGGATTTTCAGCAGCATGTTTTGCTTGCGAAGATGATCCGTGATCTGGATTTTCCGGTGAACCTGATCGTGGCTCCGACGGTGCGCGAACCGGACGGGCTGGCGATGAGCAGCCGAAACCGTTACCTGACGCCGGAGCAGCGGCGTGCGGCGCCGATCATTTACCGCACGCTCTGCTGGGCAGTTCAGGCGGCACGCAGTGGCGACCGGAATGCTGATGAGCTTGCAGCCGAGATTCGCCGCCGGATTGATGCGGGCGGATTGGAAACACGCTACGCAGTCATCTGTGACGCCAAAACGCTTATGCCGGTGCGGGGAAGCGTTTCAAGGGAGGATGTCATTCTTGTGGCCGCGAAACTCGGCACGACACGATTGATTGACAACATGCGAATTGATGAAGAACCATCTCAGGCGTAGCTAATTCGGTGTGGTGGTGTGATCGGCTGATGGTTCGGTGTCGGGATGTGCTGCAGTGTTTTTACGGCCGGGCGACACTCTGCGGGTGATGCCCACAAGAGATGCGAGAGCGAGGGCAGCGGCGGCAAGCTCAAAAAGCAGGCCAATCTCCGGCAGTTTGCAATCAGCGGGCATCCCGTGCACCCTCGAAGGAATGACAGCCTGCGTGAGCCAAAATCGCGGCCCGGGAGAACCTCCTGAACTGATACGTGCGCAGTTGGCGATAAAAATCACGAATGATGCGAAGTGCGACCAGTTGGTACTCGCCGACGTAAGGTTCGAAGTAATGAGCCAGTCGTATTGGTTTCCCCGGTGCCGCTGGAGTATCCATGGATGGCCGTCAACGGTAGCCAGCGTCTGCCACCCGGCCTGTCGTGGCGCCGGCGCCATTCGCCGAACTTTCACCCCGCGGAAGTTCACATCGGACAAGACAGAAGCATCGCGTGCGAACATGACCGGCGAACCCGGTGGAATCGGTGATGAGAGCCCGGGCCCGGATAATATTATTTGATTCATAGACGTGTGTGGCAGGAGATGATATCCGATAAAAAGGCCGGTGCGGGGCATCCTTCGATTCATATGCACCCATGGGATGGATTTTAGTGCCCGCAAGGTTGCTGATGGCACTTCGGGGGCACAATAAACATGGAGGACATGCGGGAAGATATTCGGAGCGATGTGCGTCCGCCAGATTATTTTTTCGGGAGTCGACAGGGTAACCGCGGTGGGGTGCAAACCGGGGGGAATAGGTATGACGATGCCTTTTGTGAGCCGCTTTTGGTATACGACAAGTCGCCGCCCAAGACCGGCGACGGTCCATTTCTGCTTTGTGGCATGAGCCGTGATGCGTAGGTAGGCAAACTCGCGGCGGCCCAGTCGGCGCATTGAAAAACTGATATGGACGGGATGATCACCTTCAGCCAGCTGGATGAGATGCCAATGAAGCGCTCCAACTGCTGCTGCGACGAGAGACGCGGCCATAAGCGTGAGGATGATCGGCGGCCGAGAGAAGAATGCCCATCGGGGTGCTCGATCCATGGGGCGCAGCCAATGGAGGGCGGAGAACGGCACCACCCGATGTCGGCGTTTATCCAACAGGATCAGCCATATCGCCACGAGCGCTGCCGCAATCGGAAATATCAGCCAGATGGGATCAGTCAATTGCATGTTCGTTGCCGGATTCGCCTTGCATAACGGGTCAGCCAGAGGCGCACGTCAGAGTCCGTCGGATGCCAGGAGTTCGTTCATACTGGGAAGCGGCTCAAACCGCTGGATGGGCAGGATAAAGCGCACACGCGTGCCCAACGGTAATTTTTGAATAAAGACTCGGCCGCCGTGCATATCGATAAAACGACGAACAATGGCCAATCCGAGACCGAGGCCGAAACCTGACTGATCGTTGAGCGCGGTTGAATGGTGTGCCACATCATCGCCCGGCTGAAACGGTTCGAACAGGCTGCCCATGGC
>JAJZNY010000186.1 GCA_021852245.1 Planctomycetota bacterium
GATGCGGGTTGTGGTTTACCGTGTTATTTCCAGCCGTCCAGGCTTTTAACATGTTCTGTCTTCTTCTGGCGGGGGTGGGCAAAACCGTCACATGGAGAGGCATTCGGTATCAGATGATCGGTCGAGACCGAACCCGCATTATCGCTCCTAAATCGCCGCCTTGAACCACCGCTTGCAGCCGGTGGGAGACTGGAATATCCTTTAGGTATGGCGGGGACGTCGTTCAACGGCAGGACGGCGCGTTCGCAATGCGCAAATAGGGGTTCGATTCCCCTCGTCTCCATAGGATCATGGTGCACCAAATCGTCAGGTGCGCGAGTTGGCCAATGCTGGGTAATTGGCCTTCTGCGGCAGTCGCGTTTGATCAGGTACTGATTAACACCCCAGCCCGCCTTACCAGTGGCAGTGAACCCTCCAATCTACCAGATGCGGTTGATCAGAAGCAGCAGAATCAGCGTTAGAAAAAGCCACCCCGCATATGCGTTAACGACGGCCGGGCGATGCAGTCGGGCTAACTGAGCGGATGCCCAGCGCGCAGAGGCTGCGATTGGCTGGAGGAACAGCCGATCGACCAGATAGCCATCATCCCGTTCCCGCTTGATGGCGGTGCGGAAATGCCCGGCGACGGCGAGAGTCGAATTTTCCCTGAGCGCGGGTCGGAATATGGATCGAAAAATAACACGAATCGGATTGGAGAATCCAGTAGCACTGTACGACATATCCGGGCCGAGGCGGCAAATACCCCCTGCCCATGGTTCGCCGGAAATAATACGCCGTCGACGTGAAAAAACCCGCACCGCCATCCACGTGATAAAAATGATCATGATCAGCACAGCCGCCATGTAAAAAGTGGACATCGCATACACCACGGTGTTGTTTCTGGTGTGGTGCATGACGATAAGCCCCCTCGCCGGGATGATATCCGCCCCGACGCGCGCCCCAATCTGGGCAAAACCGTTCTCAAATGCGGCAGGCAAAGGATGATGAGCCCCGACATTTTCAAAAAATGGTGGCACCAGTGCATGTGCCGCACGGGAATTGGTCAGCGGGTTCATGGCGCTGTTAATGACCGGAATAACCCACGTGACGCCCAATCCCAATATTACGCAAATAATCGCGAGGATGAGCATGGCGGCGGCCGCTGACCGAGCGGGTGCCGTCGCCTCTGCCGCCATTGCCGTTCGGGGGCGACCAAGGAAACTCATGGCAAATGCTTTCACAAAACAGGTAACTGCCAGCGCGGCCGTTAACGCGAGACCGGCCCCACAGAGACCGAAAATAACCCGACTCAGATGGGACGTGAGATTCTCACTCCGGAGCAAGGTCTGTAGCGTGAGCCATTCGCTCACAAAGCCATTCAGCGGCGGGACGGCGGCAATCGCCAGTGCTCCGATCAGAAACAGTGCCGCCACCAGAGGCATCCGTTTGATCAGTCCACCCAATTGGTCCATGTTGCGCGAGCCGACCTGCTGATCGATAGTTCCGGCACCGATAAATAGCAGCGTCTTATACACGCTGTGGTTAATCATATGATACATGGCTACCAGGTAAGCAATCGCAGCGAGCGCAGGCAGGTGATAAGCGAAAAACACCATCCCCATCCCGATATTGGCCGTGACAATCCCGAGATTCTCGGTGGAACTGTGAGCGAGCATTTTCTTCATGTCGTTATCAATGGCCGCGTATAGTATGCCGACCAGCGCGGAGATGGTGCCCACAATCAGCACCAGAAGCCCGGGCCCCGCGGAAAGTGGGGGTAAAATAATCGCATCGAATCGCACAATCCCGTAGATGCCGAAGTTCAATAAACAGCCGGAGAGAATCGCTGACATGTTGGCCGGTGCCACGGGATGAGCTCGCGGCAACCATGAACTCACAGGGATCAACCCCGCTTTTACGGCGAACCCGAAGAAAATAATCAGAAACAGCGCCCATCGAATCGCCGGAGAGATTTCACCCATCGCCTTATGCAGAGCGGGAAAACCGATATGCCCTCCAGCCAACGCCGCCATCCAAAGCAGACCGACCGTCACAACAATGATACCGGCCTCATTCATGGCCAAAAACAGATAGGCCGAGCGCCGGTGCTCACTGACTCGATGTTCAAGAGCGATCGGAAACGTCGCCAGCCCCGACATAATTCGCCAGGCCAGCAGAAATGTGATTAAATCGCCGGCGGAGAGCAGCACCATGCTTACAAAAAGCAACATGTGAAAAAATACACCGAACGCCCGTGTGTCGTAGTGCCCGTCAAACCGTCGCATATATCCGTCGGAAAAAAGGCATGCCGCCAGAAAGCTGATACCTAGGGCCAGCATGAAAAAGGCGGACACTCCGCCTGCATGCAGCCGCAGTCTCCCCAGGACCGGCAGCCGCCAGAGCTCAACGGTAACGCTGGTATGCATAACAATAATACCAGCGGCACCCATCAGAAGCAGCAAGGACGCCGTTGAACCAAATACGGCCAGTATTCGTCCCGTCCGGCGCGGGGGGACAATAGCGGAGACAGCGGCGCCACAAAGGCAGGCAACCAGGGCGGCGGCAAGAAGGATTTCAATGGCCGTCATGGTGTATGCTCCGGCATCGTGATTAGACGGGGCTGGACCTCGCCCACACGCTCAGCCAGCAGCATAAGCCCGTGGAGGATCGCCATCGGTGGTGGGGGACATCCTGGCACTTCCACATCCACGGGAATATCGTCAAGCACCCCGCCGGACGACGTGAATCCGCGGCTGAACACGCATCCATTCAGGGCGCAGCCGCCGACCGCGATCACCCATTTCGGATACGGCATGGCATCGTAGGTTTTTTTCAGTGCCGGCCGCATGTGATGCGTAAGCGGACCCGTCACCATGAGAACATCAGCATGCCGGGGCGTCGGTGTGATAAAAAATCCCAGTTTATGGATATTATAATATGGCTTTGAAAGCTGCTTAATTTCCTGAATGACGGCATCGCAGGCTCCCGTATCGATCAACCTGATATGCAGCGACCTGCGAAACGAAGCGGGCATCGGGTTATTGGAACGGAGCCGCCGGGCCCATCCATAATCCGTTGTGGACTGCATCGGCGGTTCAGCTCTCAGACATCGCATACAGTTAATACATCGCGTTAAATCCACCTCGGCGTTGTTACGACCGACGCTGATCGCGCCGGTTGGGCAGGCAGCTGCGAGGGCCTTCGCCTGCTCGTGCGACGGTAATTCGGTCACCATCGGCCGGTCCGGCGCCGCTCCCCGAGCGGACTCCGGTTGCTTCGGGAACGCAGTTGTCTTAATCGAAGACACCAGACCTTTTATAAACCAACCCGGCATAAACGCCTCTCTTTCTAATCCAAGTGTAGGCCTGCCCGCAAGCCGGCCATTCCCTATTTGTCAGACTCGGCAATGGATAATCCGAACGTCGCCATCATGATTGGAAAATCTTGAAACGCAAAATTTTCGGCCGCCAAATGAAATCCGTGCCAGTTGACGAAAGATGGGCTCGTAATATGCCAGCGTCTGACGCGAAAACCCTTATCCAGTTCGACGAAATGAAATGCGGCCCCTTTTGGGGCCTCAACATATCCGAGGCTCTCCCCGGGTGCGTCGGGCATCGGCACCATCACCGGGCCTCCGGCCAAAGTCTCGACCGCTCGACCGATCCAGTCAGCGGAGGACGCTAATTCGGCAAAAAGTACGCGAATGCGGGCATATCCGTCCCCCTCGGATTCCAACGCCTCCTCCCGCCCTGATATTTCCCGATCGATCAACCTATAATGACCATACGGACAGTAAACGCGCAGATCGCCCCGCAGGCCCGATGCTCTGGCAACGGGGCCGACCAATCCCAACCGGCGGGCGTTTTCCAACGGCACCGTCCCGACACCTTCAAACCGGTCGAGAAAGCTGCTGGTGATCTCAAGGTGATCACGAAGTTTTTGCACGCGACCGATCAGGCGGCCGATCTCCCGCTTCAATCCCTCCATCTCGCCAACCGAAAAATCACGCGTCACGCCGCCGGGCGGAAGCGATTC
>JAJZNY010000230.1 GCA_021852245.1 Planctomycetota bacterium
TGCCGCCATAAAGCCGCCGGCTTGCCGGCGGTAGCGCTGCGAAGGGTATCAGATTTAACGAAAAGATTGCTTCGTCTGTCTTAGCGTGACAAAAAAGCGGATCACATCACGCGCCAGCGTGAGTCAAGATATCACGCGGAGCCGCGGAGATCGCGGAGAGGATACGACAGGGTGAAAGAGTTTTCTGCCGAAACCTCTGCGTACCATCGCGACCTCCGCGGTAAAAAAAGCTATCACCATCATGCGTCAGCATGAAGCGTGCGTCACGCAAAGCCGCCGGTAAGCCGGCACACGCGGGCCGGGGAGGCGGTTGGCCGTGCCTTTCCTATTAAATCTCGTCCAGATCGATGGTGTCGATGAGCGCCCTTATCTCCCGGATAGATTTGACAAGCCCGTCGCGGTTGGCATGAAATTCGCGACGAAGGAAATCCATCTCGTCCGGGAATAAGACCGTCTCCCCGAGGTTCGTTGGAGCCGACCCATCCTCCTGGCTCTTGCGAATGGCCCAGAGCAGCAGTTGCATCATGTGGCCGAGCCGCTGGATCGGTACCTCCTCGCTCTGCCTCGACCAGCGCTCGCCGGTGTGCCGCAGAATCTTGACGGAGGCCTCCTTCCCGTTGTATTGCGCGTGTCCCACCGAGAGAAATTTGGCGTCCTCGCCGGGCGAGGTCTTGGTGTAGTCGCATGCGACGATCGGCTTGTGCGAAAGATTTTTTGGAACATCCAGCCTCCCGTCGGCGAGAAGCCCGTCTGGGGCTCCGGCTGAATCCTCCGGGGAGGCGGCAGGCTCGGGGAGTGCCGACCCTCCGCCGGATCGGAAAACCCTGAGCCCGTCTTTACCGCCCAAATATCCGTTCCATTCCCCCCACCTGAAGTAACTCGACGGGTGCTTAATAAAGTAGATCGGAATAACTTTGTTGTCTTCGAGGCTTACACTGCCCCCCTCACGCTTATAGACGCTGTTCAATGCGTCTCCCCACGTTATCTCCCCCTTGCGTGTAAAGCCGCCCGAAAACTCGGCGCCATTGAAATAGTTCGAGGCCGCGACGCCGAGGAAAACGCAGACCTTGGGCTCCAGCGCCCTGACGACTGAACCGAAGGTCCTCCAGCCTGCCTGGAAATCAGCCTCGCTGGGGCGCTCCTTCTTATCGTAGTCGACCGCCCGCTGGACGAAGTTGTAAAAGGCAACGCTCTCCCAATGGCTTACACGCCTCTCTTTGCTCGGCCGGCTGGCACCGATAAGGACCCTCTCCGTGTTCGCGTAAAAATTCGTTTCCGGCGGATTGGCTGATGACGCACAACCCACAATCTCCTTGCGGGTGAACTCTTGGTCGTCCATGGCGTCCGCGACATCCTTCTCGGCTTTCACGTCGCCGCGCGTCTTGCCGTAGTGTGACTCGCCGACGATCAAAATCCGGTGCTTGGCGTAATTCTTGCCCACCCAAGGCATCCACCTCAACACCCTCTTCTTGCACAGCTCGCCAAGTTCCTCGTCAAAGCTCTTGTCGAGGTGGCCCTTGTAATAATCTGCGTAACCGGTTTCCGACATGTAAAACACTCCTCCCCGTGAGCCTTGACAGCGTGGGGCCATGCACGCCGGGGGAATCGCGCATCTCCGCGAGGCAATCGAATTCAATCTCAGCCAGGGACAACTAAGGGCCCACCGTGCGGCTCGAGCCGGCTGGCTCGCTGGCCCTCCAACTGAGAATAAATACCGATAACTTCCTGAGCGCGGACGATAGCTCCGTTTTTGCCGACCGTCAAATGCCGCCGACGGCGGGTGCTGTAACGCTGGCGGGCGCGGTTACCGATAAGATTCTGCGAGGCATTTGCTATCCTAAAAAGTTGATTACGGCCCGGCGGTCCAGCCTTTCGTGGAAGGCCTGGTTGGTATAGTCCTTCAGGCAGTCGTAGCAGGCCGCCCCGCAAATGCAGTTCTGGCAAATACTAAGAGCCCTGCGGACGACTTTGTCGAAATTATTGCGCCCGTCGCGGACAAATCCGGCACCTCCGGGTGTCTGGTCGTAGAGGACGATCTCCGCCAAGCCACCCGCCTGCTTTCGCAGCGAGACCCCAATTTCCTGCGACTCGATTTCAAGCGTCCCGCAGAGCCCATTCCTAAGCGCGAAGGCGACCGACTCCGGCGATTCCACCTGATGCTTGGGGCGGACCACCAAGCAAAAGCTCTCGAACTCGTGCCCGTATGCCAGGTCGCGCCATAACTCGCAGTCGCACCTCCGCGACCCGCCCATCAGCCGCAGCTTTTCGTGCCCCTTTTTACGCGTTCGCCCGAACACCGGCTCGCTGAAACCGCATCTGCGGCAGAGAACAAATCCCTCCCCCCTTGGGCCGAGATTATATTTGAAGAGCTTGCCACGCTCCGCGAGCGCGATGCTGAATGCGCCGGCGTCAGAGAACCAGTCGTCGCCGATGTGCTCAATGAAATGTGTGGTCCCTTGCGGTTGGCGTATGAGCGTATCGGCGCGGTACCGTTTGGGTCTTGTCTTTGATTTCCCCTCGACTTTTATGCTGAAGGCGTTCGGTATTACGAAGGGGTGGGTGTGCTGGCCGGTGACCTGTGCCCGACAGACGTCGCAGGGCTTTCCAATGAGGGACGATTGCGTCGGTCCGGTCCTGATTTGCCCGCAACCGCCGCACTTTGAATACCAACGCCGCGTTGGGGTGTCACGGTCACCCAGAACGTAGAGGCCGGCGCTGGTGTAAACGCTTTTCCGGGCGACGACCTGGGCGCCGGGGGCGTACTCCGAGATCGCGATCGCGCGGCTGCGGCTTAATTCAACCTCGCTATCCTCGTCCCATCGGGTCTCTGCCGTCTCGAGCCTGACCACGTCTAAAGGGAACGCATATCGCGGAAGGAACCCGCCCTCAGCGAGAAAATTGATAACATCAGCCGCGAGGAGGTTTTTTATCCCGGCGCCAAAGTCGGATGCAAGCGCGTCCTTGCCCGCGTCGTGGGCCTCCTTTCGGGCTGCAAGCAAAGCAGCCAGCTCCCTCTCGGCGCCTGCGACCACACCCTTATAGCTGTCAAGGGCACCGACCCGCGCGGGCGCGAGGCCAAGCTGGCGCTCGAAAAGATCCCTGCACTCCGGGGTGGCAAAGAGGCGTTCCGGCGGCACGTCCCCCAGCCAATCGGGGAAGCTGCAGAAGGCATCCCCGGGGACATTGCTCGGCCAATGATTCTCGGCTACCCCCCGGCGGCAATCTGGGCTAAGGAAGGGCCCGACTGGAATAACCTGTTTAGCGGCTCCGAGGCTTGGCTCCAAGGCCTCGCGGAGGAACCTCGCAAATGCAACCGCGTTGAAATGGCGCTGCGCGATAATCTTGTTACCGAGGAAAACCGTCGGCGTGCGGACGGTACCCGCCATCAGCCGCTGCGGATCGCGCCACATGTCGGTGTCGTACCTCGACCGCCTGCACATGGTGACGCAGACTGCATTCTTGTCGGCGCCACGGCCAGCCCTGCCCACACGCTGAACGTAATTGGCGCTCGACGGCGGCGCGTTGCGCAGCAGAACCTTCTGCAGACTGCCGATGTTGATGCCCATCTCGAAGGTCGTCGTGCTGCTTATGAGGTTGACTCCCTCGTCAGCCCGGAACCGATCCTCTATGAGCTTGGCCAGGTCCTTCCTGACCTGCGCTGTATGTTCTTCCGCGCGGAGTTCCATGAACGCCGGCCCGCCGGCTTCCGCGACCCAACGGTGGGTGATGCTCAGCGAAGGATCGAACGGCCTTGCTTCAAGCCGCCCCCAGCAGCCCGGCCTCGGGCAACACCCGCGCGCCGAAAACACGGCCACAGTCCCGCACCGAGAGCACTGAAAGCGCCGCTCCGCCTTGCTGACCCGCAGGAGCTCGTGGTCGAGCACCCACCCATCGCCGCGCCTGCAGGCGGCTAGGCGGGGCTCGATGGCGAACCAAAGGCTCTCGGCCAGGGCCCTCGCCCGTGCACCATCGCAGTCCAAGAGCCGGCCCAGGTAGTCGACCACGCTATTGGTCCGATCCTTCGCGGGAAGCCAGCCGGGCCGGTTAAGCCCCATGGGCCTCAACGAGTAGGCCGGGCTGCCTGTTACCACCCCAAACGCTGGCGCATCGGGCGCGACATTGCTCGGGAGCGAGACGGCCTTTCGGCGCCGCATCACTGCCAGGAGGGTCTGCAGTGCGGCCGACACGTCCTCCGGCGTTAACTCGACGCTCCGGAGCAGCCCCTCGCACGTCCGCAACGCCTCGTCGCCCAGCTCGTAATACACTTGCGCAAGACCGATGTCCTCGATCGACTCGCGGCGCGGGTCGGGCAGGGTGAAATAGCCGAACACCTCGGCAAGCCAGGCACCGCGCTGTGTCGCGCTATCGGCGCCGCAATCCCTTGATGCGGGCAGGAAAAATTGCGGGTACCCCAAGGCGTCAGCCGCTAGGCGCTCGCCGATCTCGACAAAACCGATCGGCCCGGTGGATCCTCGGATGATCCTCAGCACCCGCCGACCGAATTCATTGGTGAAAGTTTCCTCTTCCAATACCGACGGGAAGGTGGCAGCTCTTTGCCTGTTATCAGTGAAGCAAAGCAGCTTTGGGACCGACTGGTTTACGCGGCCCCTGCTTGTCTCGAAGTGCGACAAGGGGACCGCCATGGCGGAGCCCATCGCATCCTCAGACTCTTGGAATCTCTGGAGCGGCTCCGGGCCGGCGCCTCGCCTGGTGCCACAATTGGGGCACTCTCTGAGAAGTTCCCTCTCCGGTTTATAAATCTCTTCGTACGTTGTGTTCGGGCGTTGGCGATGGAACACCTTGATGGTGCGGGTACAGGGGTCGGGGCAGTCGCACACGCATCCACTGGCGCCACGCCGGTTCCCGCATCTGACGCACCAATCCATCTCACACGGGCGATCCAAGAGGCGACTCGTTTGATCATTGTCGCCGTCGTCGTCAGCGGGGGCGGACCGCTCAGGGAAAGGGAGGTCGTGGTCAACGCAAAAATAGGTCCAGAAAGACTCCGCACTCCATCCCAGCTCCGTGCTGAACGTGTCGAACTCCGGGTTCTCTGTGCCCTCATGATCCGGGGTCTGCGCATAGCGCGGCCCGAGGTCCTGGAGCGCACCAAAAAGGTAACCGCAGCGCCGACACCCGACCACCTCGACGAGTTGCGAGCGGGATCCGCCTTCCTTAAAGCATGCCGGGCAGAGCCCCTCCGGAACGCCATCCTCGTGCCGGGACGTGAAAAATGCCGCGTGGCCGTCGGCCCTTGCCGGGCACCCCGGATTAAGGCAGACGTGCAGTCCGTCCATCGCCCGGATGAAATAATGCAGCCGCGTTGGAAGCAGGTCACGTGCGGCCTCGTCGCTGGCGAGGACCTCGACCATCGCGGACAGGCCGTCGGTGGCCAGCTGGTTGGGCTCGGCCGGCCAGAGCTTTGTTGCGGCATCCCTTAGGAGCGTCGGTTTTCTCAGTATCCGGTTGCGCAGGGTGTGGAGGTTGGCGTCCCGCTCAAAGTGTTCTCGCAGCGTCCGGCTACCAAGAACCCGGGCGGCTTTCCGGTCCCCGCCGGGCTGGCCGATCTCCGCCGCTGCGTCGACGTATTGACTCGGCTTGACCTGGACCCGCGGTTCCACCAGCGCCGGCGCGGAATCCTCGCCCGTTATTGGGCTGGGCTCGCACACCGGCTCACCGAAAAGGTCGGAGGCGAACGCCCGCACACGCGCCATACTGGCCTCGTCGTCCCGATCGCCGAGGGTCGCCGACGTTGCAATGCAAACGAGGTTTTTTGGCCGCAGCCGGTCTCTGAGCCTTCGCAGCAGGTAGGCTATTTCCGTTGCCTGAACGCCCCGATAGGCATGAGCTTCGTCAAGCACGACAAATCTGAGCCGGGCGTTCTCGAAGATCGGCGCATCGACGGGACGCTCCAACAGGTACTCAAGCATTGAAAAATTCGTGATTAGGATGTGGGGTGGGTTGGCGCGGATAGCCTCACGATGATTGAGGCGGTTTGGGAGCCGGCCAATTTCGTCCTCGATACGACTCTCTACGTCTCGCTGGACCTCCTGTTGGCTCCTCCCCACGTATCCTTGATCGCATTCGAAGGCACCCCTGAGGGTGCTCCGGAGTTCCCTCAAATCCTGCGGCGTCTGACCCGTGAACCTCGCAAACCTGATCTGTTCATGTTCCGCGAGTATTTGCTCCCATTCCGTAAGCTGGTCGTTAACAAGCGCATTGAGGGGGTATATAATCACGGCCCTTAGCCCCGGCGACGTGTCGCGCAGCAAGTCGTCGAGAATCGGCACTTGGTAGCAAAGCGTCTTCCCACTGCTTGTGCCCGTCGCGACAACCGTGCTCTCACCTCGAAGAATCGCTTCTATGGCCTTGCTCTGATGGGACCAGAGTGGCCTGTTCGAGAGCCGCGACCGGATGGTCCTCTTAGTGAGTTCGTGCAGGGGTAGGTCGTCCACCCTTTTGCCGATCCGGTAGGTCTGTGCACGTTCGAGAAACGGGCCGTTCGCAAGCCGCTCGGGAGAGAGTTGCTCGCTCCACCGCACCCGTGCGTGCTCAAAGTTCTTATGGAAACGGTATCGCGCCTTCACCAGTTGGACATATGTTTCGAGCACCTCATTTCTGAAACGGCTCACAAGCGATTCCATAAAGCCTCCTTTGAGTCCACCAAAGCCGCACCGTTCTGATTCAATATGTACCTAATGTCTTCGACCAGCGGAGCTGGCCAGACCGAGCGGAGGTAGGCCGGTTGCCCGCGTTCGGAGCCCGCAACCTCGACTGGGGGCAGCGCTGAAGTTTCCCCGGCGAGTTGTTGATAGAGCGCCCACAGGATACCTGTGTCGCCGCAGAATGCCAGCTCAAGCTCGTCCCCATGGCGCGCCAGCGCTGCCGCCGACCTCACGATCCTCCACCTGCCCCCAGACTGCTCCAAGTATCCCCGGTCTTGGTAGAGGTAAAGAGAGCGCTTGGCCATCATCGTGCCGGGCTGCGCGGCATTCCTCGCCAAGGTAATCTCTCCCCATCGCATGCCGCGCCCCGGCTCGCACTGCGAAAGAAGTACCATGGGAAGGAATTCACCGCCGACGTCGTTCCAGCAGCGTCCAGCCCGCGATTCGGCCTCCCACCTCACCCTCCATTCCCGACGTAGCTCTGGCGACTCGAGGCGCAGCTCGATCGCCTCGGACCGGCCGCGCAACTCCGGCATGTCCACCAACCCGGAGATATCGGCGAAACTGTACGCGGTGGCACCCGGGCGCGTTTTGATGACCGGGCAGTCGCGATCCCGCCATTCCCAGCGGAGATGGCTAAGCTTCGAGCCGCTGACCGAGAACCGCCGCCAATACCCCTGGGTGCATGTACCACCGAGCTCGACGGTGAATCTCTTCGTGACGGCGCGGACCACGTCCGAATCGCCAAAATATTCCGGTGGCACAGAAACGCAAACCGTCGGCAGCGATTGCGTGCAAAGGACCCCATTGCTCCACCGAAAGCACGCGAGGCAGTCCCCGTGCGCTGGGAGCAGGTGGCACTCAACCCTCTCCCGGGGCCGGAAGATGAGCTCAACGGGCTTACCCGGTCCTACCCTGAACGAGGCGCTGCCGCGCTCGTTCTCCGGCTCTAGGGCCGTTAGGTAGCAACAGGTTCCGTCCATCAGATGAAACTGCTGGTTCACCGGGCAGGCATCGTCCCCAGAAAGGCCCTTGCTCGCGACCTCGTCGACGGGCCTCGGCGCGAGCAGAACGTAGCGCCCCGACGGCAGTTCCGTGCGGCCGCGCGCGATCATGGCCCCGTCGTCATCCATGCCGAAGATAGCCCAGGGCCCGGCGCCGGCCAGCCGGTGACTTTTTTCTGGCTTCCCGGCGGCGGCCAGCGAGAGCGTTAGCCACGGCTTAAAAGCAGCGCTGTTTAGCGAGGCTTTGCTGGGGTTCTCCCCGGCGTCTTTCTCGATCTCCGCGACCCTCCACCGGGCTGGAAGCTCTGCCCTCGAAACCCCTGGGAGGCTGATGTAGATTTCCCGGCGCGCCCTGTCAAAGACAAGCTTGGCGCGCCGGCGGCCGAGCCGGTCGGGGTGTTGCGGGCACAGAAACTCGGCGGTTTCCGGGACCTCCTCAAGGTATTCCCGGCGGATCGGGCCGCAATCGAGCAGGTTATCGACCAAGTCAAGGTCGGCGGCGAACCGCTGTCGCAGTTCGAGCATCTTCCGCAACATCGAATGGGCAAGCTCGCGGTTTTCTACCAGGAAACGTTTAAGCCGCTTACGGCCGCCACAGTGCTGCTCGGTAAACTGCCCCCATCGGCCGTCCGCCATATCGCCCCAGTCGGGGTTCCAAAGGGCCCAGTGGCAAAGCGAAACGAAGTCGCCCCAAACGCCTAGCGGAACACCTGTAAAATGGACTGCTGAGCCGACGTAATCCCCGCGGTTGGCGTGGCTGCGCAGGGGTAGTTCGAAGTGCCCCAAGCAGTGCATAAAGTCTTTGTTGATGCGGTCTTGGTCCCGGGGAGGGACGGACGGAACCCCAGCGGCCTGCGCGAACGCGTGCCAGAACCCGCCGCTCTCGTAGTGGTAGAAAGCTACCCCGCAGTAAAGCACAACGAGGCACGCTGGATTCAGGTTGAGAATACCGGTCCACCGTGGCCACTCCGACCGTACCGCATCGCAGAATAGCGCCCAATCGCCGCTCGACGGAATGGCGTGGAGCAACGCACCGCCCGTCTTGCCACCAGCGGACGCCACCCCCGCCTTCACCGCGTGGCTCAAGCGGTCCTCCCACTCGTTTAGCAACGGCATCCTCGACATTTGGCACCCCTTTCCAAGTTGAGATTCACCCGGAATTCTAACCGCCTGGGTGGGACATCCGCACGCCCCGGCGGAACCTTCACTTATTTGACTCCCGAATCGCTTTCGCCACCTCCTCCGCCGCATCCTTTGCAATATTTCTGGCGGCGACATAACTCAACGCTGCAGCCGCAACCGCGGCTTTCTCCGCCTTCTCCCTTCTTTCACTTTCTTCCTCACGATAGGCGCGATCCTCACGCAGTCGCCGTTCCTCCAGATCCGCCGCCTTTTCCGCCGCCCGCCTTGTACGTGCAGCCTCCCGGGCCGCTTCTTCTGCCGCATTCGCGCTGCGCCGAGCTTCGGCGGCGTTCGCCTCCGTCGCCCGCGCCTGCTGAATGGCTGCATCTTCAATCAGCAGGTTGTATTGCTCCTGCGTCAGCGGCCGGCCCGCCGCCCGCATTTCCCGTACCTGATTAACCCTGCGAACTCTGTCGGCTTCAATCCGCCTGCGGCGCTCCTCCTCACGCCGTATTATCTCGCGTCTGCGAGCCTCCCATGCTCCGTAAACACGATCCGCCTCCTTCACCACCAGCTCAAAGGCCCAACCTGAACATGACCACCAATACTCAAGGAACGCTTTATCCAAATTCTTGCGTGCCTCGTCCGGCCTCGCCTGCCATTGTGTTGAATATCGAATCTTCCTGCGCGTCGGCCAGGAAAACTCGAGATCGAAGCAGATGACCCAGAACTTTCGCCATTCCATTTTTAGCGCATCAAGCGCTCTATCGGTGGGGTGGCAGGCGGCGTTCCTCGCAAAACTCAGCCAACCCCGCGTGGGCCCGTAGCTGAATTCCGAATACGCTGAGCGCCCGAGTTTTTCCTTGAGTAGCCGCTTAAAGACTGCAGCCTGCGGCCCCACACGGCGCAGGGCATCTTCGCCAGCCATCGCGGCGGCTTGTGCGAACGTGACGGGAAACTCGTCCATCACCTGCTCTATTTCCTGATTGGTGAGGGTGCGCTGGCGGATGACGACATTCCCATCGGTGTCGATATCACGTACCCTGAAAACGCCCTGCGCGAGAATGGTCCGCCGGAAATCAAAGAGTTCACGGAAGGCGAAGAGCAGGGCCAGGGTACCGGGCCCCAGATCGCGCCGCAATTCAGCGCGGATTTGCACGGGCAATTTGAAGGGTTCGAGCATGGAGGTTCGATAGGTTGGCGAATTGTCGATGAACGAGCTTGCCGGGATGTCGGGTTCGGAGACCGGCTCTTCAGTGACATTGAAAAGCCACGCTGGAAAATGGATGCGGTGAAAACGCCGATATGCCTCAAGTGCTTCCGCGTCAAATTTGTTCTGCTCCCTTTCGCGCTCCGCTTCTCGCCGCCGGATGTTTTGACGCATCCATTTCACCGCCCTGATCCCCATGACGATACAGATGATCGCCATAATCGCACTGACCGGGGTTCTGAAGAGGTATACGATGAACTCGCAGATCAAACCGAGGATGAGAACAATGGTGATCAGTACGGCGGCGATGGCACATGGCATGGAATTCACCTCCATTGATAAAGCCGGGTATCCAGCATCCGCCCCGGCACAAGCCACGCGACGCCGTCCCAGACAAACCTGATTCATCCCACGCGCTGCGGGGACCTTACGCTGCACCTCCGTCGCCAGCCTTCAGCAGCCGGCGATCCTCCTGCGCCGGCAATGCGTGGGATGGTGCACGTCTTACGTCGGGCTCAGTGGGGCGTGCCGCCCGCGGCTCCTTAATTCGCAAAACAAAATTGCGAACGATGACATCTTCCGACTCGTCCACCGACCGGCCACCCTCTCCCACGGGAATCCCCTTCTCCAGCCGGAGGTAGTCATAGGCCTTATCCAAGGCCCACAGAGCGGATTGCCACCAGTACTGCCGCCATGCCGTATCGAACTGTGACGGGGTGGGGGCATCGCGATGGTCCCAGAGCAGGTACCACGGGGGGATATCCCACGGATCCTCGGGGCTGGTGTTGCGCACCGACGCAAGGCAAAGCCCCCAATCCCGCGGCATGGCGGCCATGAGCGTGGCGGCGAATTCGGCGCCGTTGCTGCGCCCCGGATTTTCATCGCCGCGCCTTGAGCGTGCGGCGGCGGCGTGGATGACTTGCGGATTTATGGGTTGCTGCATCATGCATAAAACCGCCTCGTCAAAGGAGAGTTTTCGCCTGGTGACGATCACCTCCCCCGTGGAGGATCGCTGCTGCACGTCGGTCAAATTGGTGCGTAAGTCAGCTAACCGCCGGGTAAAGGCGCCGCCAAAACTGAGGAACATTCGCAGAGCGTCGCCACCGAAGTCGCGCCGCAGGTGTGGCCGGAATGGGAATGGCGCCGCTGCGTTGCGTTCAACGGTAAAAAGCCACGGAGGAAAAGCGACCGCGAAAAGTCGGGCCTGTTCGGTTGAGATATCGACTTGGCCAAGGGGGGGTTCCGGGTGATACGATTGGCGGGCTAGATTCGCCGCCCCGGAGCGGGTTGCCGATGCCGCCGAAGCGGGTGATTCAGGTTGTGTATGCAGCGGAATCAAGGGATTACACCTCCAGCATATAGGTCCTTACATTTCAACAGACTCCATTAAACGGGGCGCAGTACTCAGAGCGCGACGCCTCAGAGCGTAACGGCCGGGGCGCAATCCCGGGGCGCAGTACTCCCCGGCCGCTTACGATGGGCGTAAGCGTATCGGCTGCGGTGCAGGCGGCGGACAAAGCTATCGCCGCGAAATATGCGCAGCGTGCCATCGCCACGAAATATGCGCGGCGTGCCATCTGCACGGCGCCGTGATTCAAGTGCCGTAAAACCGCACATTCTCAGGCTAAGGTTGCCAGTTACCGCCAGGCGCGGCGGGCGTCACCTCAGGTATGGTTGCGGCAGGAACACGGTCCGTCAGTTTGCCGTGCCGTAAGCCATTCTTCCATTGACTAAATATTATCCGATAATCGATTTTCTGTCAAGCGCTCGAAATGCCCTTCAGGAGCATGGATTCGGCGTGCAGAGTCGCCGCAAAACACCCCCGGCTATGCTTCCCCATATCCCGCCGCATCCATGGCATCGGCTGCGATGGAACAGGTAACGATTGCGCAACATGGCATCTGCACGCTCTACGTGCAATTTTCCAAGTCCACCCGTCTGCCAGCAGCCAAGCGTCCCCTGCGAAAAAAATAGTTCGCAGTTCCATCGCTCATCGCACCGGCCCTGCCCGCAATTGTCCCCACGCCCCACTTTTCGGCCGCAGCCATCACAATCGCGAATTTCGCTCCAAAATAGGCCAAATGCGACGAGCCTTATTTTACGTTCAGGCCTTATCGTAAAATAACGACTCGCGTTAAGTTAAAAAGTAAAATAACGCGGTGGCTGTCAACGCGAGTGGCATAAATCTGAATTCGGAAAGCGTGGGCGGACCTACGAATACCATGATTATCTGGCCATTCTGGCGGAGGGGACCGAATAGTCGCGTCGAACCCGCCTTGGCATTAACACGGCCGCTGCTGCGCCGTGAATGGCGTGCGGCGTCGGGCTTTGCGTTATAATCCCCATACCAGCTCGTTCGTCAGCCGGGGGCAAATGATCAGAAGGGGATGTCATTGAAAATCATGCTGGCCATTTCAGATCATTGGGTGTGCGACGCCCGGATCGATGCGCTGGCAACATGGACACTCAAGCTGGAACGCGAGGTGCTTTGTGTGCATGTGGCCCCCGGCGGCATGCAGCCGGAACACATCGAGACGCCCGGCGAGAAAATTCTCAAGGACATCACCGCCCGCATCGCAAAAACGAATCCCAAAGTGCAGTCGCTGCTGCTCTTTGCCACCGATATCGCCGAAGCGCTCAACAAAACCATCTCCGAGCACCGGGTAAGTCTGATGGTGATGGGGTTATCGCGTCAGGGGCTGCTGGAGCGGCTTATCGAGGGTAACATCCCCCGCGCCATTTTTGCCCAATGCCAGATACCGATTCTCGCCCTGCCGGCGAATTGGGACGGCGTGATTTAATATTTTTACAATGTAATCCCGCGATCCGTTCGCCGCGAATTCAGGCCGCCGCCGAAATGCCCAGCTTCCGGCGATAATATTCAATGGTACGAAGCAGACCGTCCCGACGGCTGATCGTGGGTTGCCATCCGAGCAGTTGTTTGGCCAGGGTGATATCGGGGCAGCGCTGGCGGGGGTCATCCGGCGGAAGCGGGGTATGGCGAATTTCGCTTTTGGATCCGCAGAGTTCGCGGATTTCACGGGCGATCTGCATCACCGAAACTTCATCCGGGTTGCCGATGTTCACGGGCAGATGATAGTCCGGCGACTCCATCAGAAGCAGGAAGCCGCGAATCTCGTCATCCACATAGCAGAGGGAGCGGGTCTGCGAGCCGTCTCCCTGTACGGTGAGGGGTTCACCGCGGAGCGCCTGCTTGATGAATGCGACCACCACCCGTCCGTCGTCCACGGCAAGCCGCGGGCCGTAGGTATTGAAGATGCGCACGATGCGCGTGTCGACACCGCGCTCACGGTGATACACCATCGCGGCGGCTTCCATGAAGCGTTTGCTTTCGTCATACATGCTGCGCATGCCGACGGGATTAACATTTCCCCAATACGACTCCTTCTGCGGGTGCTCCAGCGGATCGCCGTAACATTCGCTGGTGGACGCGACAAAGATCCGCGCCCGGCATTTTTCGGCAAGTTCAAGGAGTTCGATGGTGGCCAGCGCGTTGACCTTCAGGGTAATGACCTGCTGTTTGACATACCCCACCGGGCTGGCGGGGCTGGCCAGATGCCAGATACGGTCGAAGGATTGATTTTTCAATTCCGGCGGCAGCCCCTGCGCCAGATCGGCGGTAATCAGTCTGAACCGCGGATTGGTTTTGAGATGGCTGATGTTGTCGCTCGAGCCGGTGACCAATGAATCAACGCCGATCACCTCATGTCCCAATTCGAGGAGTCGATCGGTGAGGTGTGAACCTAAAAATCCCGCCGCGCCGGTCACCAGTACCCGTTGTGTGCTCATTTTCGTCATTTATTTATTCCGTTTTGCCAATCCAAGCTACCCATACGTGCCGCTATATTAGCCGAAACTCGGTCGATCACACCTCATCATCGTCACGGGCATATATGTCGGCATAAACATCTTTATGCGCCAGCCTCCAGAGCAGGATGGGGCGAATGACAAGAATGGCGGCAAGATAGATGCAGGCAATGCCGAGTGTCATCACCAGGCCGAGGCTGGCAATTCCCCGGTCCCGTCCCAGCGCCAGAAAGCCAAAGGCGGAGCAGGTGACAAAGGCGCACAGGAGAAGCGCCCTTTCGCTGACGTCCCAGAACCTCCAGACGCGGCGTGGATTATGGAGCGTTTCGCGGTAGCGATGGGTCATGAAGACGCCATATTCATGACCGGCACCGATGAGAATCGGCATGGCGAAGAAATTGGCAAAGTTCCAATCCAAGTGCAGCAGTCCCATAACGCAGGCCAGCATCGGCAATCCCAGCAACAGCACGCTGACGGTCAAAAGCGTCTGACCAAATTTCCGCAAATCTAAAAACACAATGATAATCACGAGAATAAGGGCTAGGACCGTGCACTTGGTGAAGGCCTGCTTGATGGACTGAGTTGAATCGTATAACTGCGGCGCGATGCCGGTGAGATCCATATCCGCCGGCACCAGCCCGCCGATCCGCCCGCCGGGGGCGGTTTTGGTGCCGCGCAGGGTGCGGACGAAATCGTGCAGATTTTTGTCGATCCAGAGATTCCATCGCGGATAGATGTACAGGGCCCAGACGCCTGATTTGCCGATGAAATGGGCCCGCAAAGAGCGGGGTAGTTGATGCGGGACAATCGGTGGAGGGGATAAACGCTCCGCGAGCGCGTTGAGAGATTGAACCCATTGATTCTGCCAGGCGGTGAGCCGTTGCGCGCTGATACTGGCGGGTGTCTGACGCAGGGCGGCGGCGAGATGAATCAGCGACCGGCGGGTTTTGTGTCCATCGGCACCGGGGGCGAATTGAGCGTGAGCCAGTTTGACGACCGCCGCGCGAATCGGTTGGATATCTGCGGCAGAAAGTGCCGGCGGGGATGTCCAGTGTATGGCGGAAAACGCGCGGCTGCCGCGTGCCAACGCTTTCTGATTGCGGATCGCATCGTAAAGGCTGCTGGTGGAAAGAATCTGCGAACCGGCGTGGATCGTTGCATTGAGGCGGTGTTGCAGGGCGGCGATCTTTTCTGGATGGTGCGAGAGTACCACGGCATACCACGACGGCATGTCTTTGATGAGCCGGACTGATTTCAAACCGCGGGCCTGGAGTTTAAGCAGATTTGGATTGAACTTTACGCTCAGCGCAAATGGGCTTAATAGCACCACCAGCGCCAGCCAGCAGCCGAGAGCCGCAAAATTCCACCAGGTGGCTTTGGGGGGGGCTTTATGGAGGGTGTAGCGCCGGGCGGCGGGAACGGGTTTGAATTTCGGCGGCCAGATGGTGAGTATCGCGGGTAGAATGGTGAAACCGGCCAGCAGCGAAAAAATTAATCCCCCGCCGGCAATCACTCCCAGTTCCGCATCGCCGGTGAAGTGAGTTGTCAGGGCGACGAGGAACGCGGCCGATGCCCCGCAGCACGCGGTCAAAACAGCGGGACCCGAGTAACGAAATACTCTCATCCAGACGGCGGAGGGACGCTGGTAGCGCCGCACCTCGCGTCGGTACCGCACGAGAATCTGGATGATGTAGTCCATGCCGATGCCGATCATGGCAATGACGAACACCGTTGAAAGAAGATTAAGCCTGCCGACCACCACCGTCGCATAGCCGAACGTCCATGCGATGGCGGCGGTAAGCGACAGACCGGCGGCAACCGCCAGCCACACCGACCGCAGCATCAGAATGAGTCCGATCACCACGACGGTCATGGCGAGTGCTTCGGCCCAGTTGGTGTCGTGCGTGGTAATGCGCATTTCATCGGCCGAGAGCACAGGCCGGCCGGTGAGGCCGAAGTGAAATTCAGATGCAAAGGGTGCTGCGGCCCGGTGAACCGCGGCACTGATTTTTTCCAGCGGGCGGGATACCGCCGAGAGGGAATCATAGGTAAATCGCGGGTAGACGTTTATGACGAGCAATCGGCGGTGCACATTGTCTGCTGCATGAAAATAATAATATCCCATATCACGTGGTGTCGATGGCCGCGCCGGCATGAGAATGTGATGGATGGACGCTGCCAGATGCGGGTCGCCCGGCGGGCGGACCAGAAATAATGTCAGCGAGCGGGAAAGCCGCCGGAGAAATGCCCGGCCGTCCCGCCCCGTCAGCGGAAAATGCTTCAGGAGGGTGAGGAGGCGATTTTTGCCCAGCAGGGCATTTTTCGCTGCCGATCGGCCGGTAAACAGGGTGGCGAGGCGCGCGATATCGGGTTGGGCGGCTTGAGCCTCGGCAACCTGATGCGGCCCGGCAAAGCAGATCGCCCAGGGGCCGAGCTGATGCAACGGCACGTGCGAATCAACCGCCCGCACGTATTTGGTGAGTCCGCGAAGGCGTTGGGTAACCGCATCGGCGGCGGCGACCCATTGTTGGGCTGGCGGAGGATTTTTATTGTTACGGGGGGTAATAACGACGTAAGCCGCCTCATTTTCTGGAAATTCGTGGATGAATTGCAGATACCGGTGGAAAAAGGGGACGCGGGCGGAGAAGAGTTTATTCTGGTCTGTGGAGATGGGCAGAAAAAAAAACGCCAGCAGGGCTCCCAGAATCGTCAGCGATACGCCCAAGGCGAGTACCCATCGCGGATGACGGATCACCAGCAGGACGAAGGCCAACATTTTCCGCTGGGTCAAATGCATGGAGGTTCAGTTTGGTTCATCTTTCCGGTTGCCGCCACAGAATCTTCCTCACCCCGCCCGCATCACATTTTTGGCCAGACTCATAACCGTATCCCACGCCGCGCCGGGAATGCGCTGAGTATCCGCCAGTGTTTCGTCCATCGCGGTCAGGAACCAGTCGATATCCGCACGCGAGACCACCAGCGGAGGAAGAAATTTGATCACTTCCGTATGATACCCGGCCACCTGGGTCAGAATGCGATGCTTCTGCATCAGCGGTACGACGATCATCTGGCCGAAGACGCCGAAATTCAGTTTATGCAGAGCATCCCATGCCAGCCGCAATTTAATAGATGATTCCGGCCGCGCAAAATCGATGCCGAACATCAATCCCTTCCCGCGAACCTCAGTCACAAACGGGCACGTGCGTCCGATCTCACGCAGGCGGTTGATGGCGTATTGACCCAGTTCAGCGGCATTTTCCACCAGCCGCTCTTCCTCAATCACCTGAATGCTGGCCATCGCCGCCGCCATGGCCAGATCATTCTGGCCGTAGGTATTGGAATGCACCACGCAGCGTTCCATGGAATTGAACACCGTTTCGATGATCGGCGCCTTGCAGATGATGGCCCCCACCGGCACAAAACCGCCCGAAAGGCCTTTGGCAACGCATACGATGTCGGGCTCAACGCCCGGCCAATGCTGAAAGCAGAACCATTTTCCCGTACGTCCCATGCCTGACTGGACTTCATCCACAATCAGCAGCGTGCCGGATTTCCGGCACAGGCGCTGCGCTTCAATCAGAAAACCATCGGCGACAACCTCGCAGGTCTTGCCCTGGATCGGTTCGAGAATAAACGCCGCCACATCGCGCCCGGCCAGAGCCTTTTCCAGCGCCGGGAGATCATTAAATGGAATTTCAACCGCGCCGGGCACCAGATCGCCGAAGCGTTCGCGGAAAAATGCCGCTCCATTGACCGAAAGCGATCCCGCCGTGAGGCCGTGAAAGGCGTTATGGCAGTGAACGACCTTCTGTCGGCCGGTGACACAGCGGGCAAACTTCAGCGCCCCTTCCACCGATTCCGTTCCGCTGTTGGTAAAAAACACCCGCCACGCCCCGTCCGGCATGTGGTTGATCAAGCCCTTGGCAACCAGGCCGCTCAGGATGCTGCAATCCATGCGTACCAGATTGGGACTCTCGGCATCGATCATGTCTTTGAGAGCTTCGCGCACCCGCGGATGATTGCGGCCGAGCATGAAAACGCCCCAGCCGGTGAGCAGATCGAGATACTGATTTCCCTGTGCGTCCCAGAGATAGGGGCCAAGGCCGCGGGTGTAGTTTTTATCAAAGCCGATGGCTTTGAGCATTTTGACAAAAGCGGGATTCACATATTCCTGATGGAGGGAATATTGAGTCCCGCGGTGTTCTTCCACCCAATCGACAAAACTGCCTGTTTGAATGTTGGTCATGGTTACTTATTTACCCGCGTTATTACCTGCGTTATCACCACGGCGCACCGTCCGGAATTATAGCGCAAGGGTGCACGGTTTTGCTATCCATGCACACCCCGGCATCCGGGGGCGTGATTTCCGGTCGCCGGACGGAAGGCAAGGTTTCAACCGGGCGGGTTGTTGGCCACGACGGGCGCCGGTGGCCGATGATGATGATGGGGCGGAAGCAGATTGATGGTGAGGGTCATCAGCTTTCCCCCGCGCAAGAGGGTAACGGGGATATCATCCGGCCGCTGTCGCGCCTGGCGGATGATGGCATAAAGCTCATTGATCGGCATCTCGTCAATGGTGAGAATAATATCGTGGCGTCTTATGCCAGCACGACGGGCGGCCGAGTGGGGAAGCACTCTTTGAACTTCAGCGGCGGGTTGGGCTCCGAGTGCGGCGTAGCGGGCGCGAAGATGAGATTTCGGCGGCAAGAATCGATATTTAATGCCGAACTGCGGACCGGACGTAAAGCCCGTGGTGATAAACTGCCGCAAAATGGAAAATTTTCCACCGGCGACCAGATCGCTGTTATTACTGGAAATCGCGGTCAGACGCCCTTTGACATCAATGAAAAACTGCGGTGAATTGATGGCTTGAAAAAAGCTGCCAATTCGTGCCGCCGGGCCCCGCTTCGGGCGACGATGACTTCTGGCGGTACGTGACCGATGTCGCCAATGCGGCCTCCACGTCCGCTGATCGCACAACTGCGTCCATTTTATGCCCGGTGTCGATCCATCGATCGCCAAGACCGTCTCTGCCTGCCGGGGCCAGAGAGTGGCCAGCGCAATTCCCGGCACGTGTACATCCTTCGGCAGTTGAAGTTCCGTCATATCATGACGAAAGTCCACACCGAGGATGGAAGCCCGGCAGGTGCGACCGTTGGCGGTCGTAACCGTGATTTTTTCGTTCGAGGCGCCGACGCCAAGGATACTCAGGACCAATACATGACCCCTGTGGCCGGTGACCAGGCCGTAAACACGATTCCGCATGCCGGTGTGATAGGATTGGATTCTCAGGTGCACCGCTTGAAGTATCGGCATCAGATGCGGTTTGCCGAACGCGTGAAGCTTGGTTATCAGAAATCGCTGGAGGAGAAACAGTTGTCCGATGGGGTGGGTCTTCAACCGTGCCAACCAGCGATCTGCATCATGATTCTGCTTTTCAGCATGGTGCCGATGATCGACATCGGGTTTGATGGTGATG
>JAJZNY010000062.1 GCA_021852245.1 Planctomycetota bacterium
AAATCGGCAAAATTCGACGCTTGAACTTATTGCCAGTGAAAATCACGTTTCACCCGCGGTACTGGCGGCGGCCGGCACCGTGCTTACCAATAAATATGCCGAGGGGTATCCCGGGAAACGCTATTACGGCGGATGCCAATTTGTGGATGTGGTGGAAGATCTTGCGCGGCAGCGGGCCAAGGAATTGTTTCACTGCGATCACGTGAATGTGCAGCCGCATTCCGGTTCGCAGGCGAATCAGGCGGTGTTTCTGGCGGCGCTGACGCCGGGCGATACGATCATGGGGCTGAATCTTGATCATGGCGGACATTTAACGCACGGCAAATCGGTGAATATCTCGGGTAAATGGTTCAAGGCGGTCCACTACGGCCTCAATCCCGTGACGGAGCGGATTGATCTGGCAGCGGTACGCGCGCTGGCGGTGGAACATAAACCGAAGTTGATCATTACGGGTGCCAGCGCGTATTCGCGAATTTGGGATTTTGCGGGCTTTGAGGAAATTGCCCGCAGCGTCGGCGCGCTGCACATGTCGGATATTGCCCATATTGCCGGGCTGGTGGCGGCAGGTCTGCATCCGTCGCCGGTACCGCATGCGGATTTTGTTACCACCACCACGCATAAGACCTTGCGCGGGCCGCGATCGGGCATGACGATGTGCCGGGCCGAGTGGGCGAAGAAAATTGATTCGGCTGTTTTTCCGGGCCTTCAGGGTGGGCCGCTGATGCATATTATCGCCGCCAAGGCGGTCGCGTTCGGCGAAGCCCTTGAGCCGCAATTCAAGGATTATGCCCGGCAGGTGATCAAGAATGCCCAGACGCTGGCGGCCGAACTCATCGGGCGCGGATATCGGCTGGTATCGGGCGGGACGGACAATCATCTGATGCTGGTGGACCTGCGGGCCAAAGATGCCAATTTAACGGGAGCAGCGCTGGAGGGATGGCTGCAGCAGGCGGGAATCATTGTTAATAAAAATATGATACCGTTTGATACCCGTAAGGCGACGGAAACATCCGGCGTTCGTGTCGGAACCCCCGCCCTGACGACCCGCGGCCTGCGCGAGCCGGAGATGAAACTCGTGGCGCAATGGTTTGACCGCGCCGCATCGAGCGGCGGCGACCCGGCGGTGCTGGGGCGGATCAATGCCGAGGTTATCGAATTTACGCGCCAGTATCCTCTGCCGCACGCGGAACATCATGCCCACGCCCATGCGACGCCGGCGATGGTGTAAAAGCCGGATAGCGGGGCCGGCGAGGCCTCATCACCTGCGATGGCCGGATGCCAACCCAGAGCCGGGATGATCGGAGGTTTAATGCCAGCCATATCCGCCAAACCTGGCCGCCCCGAGCCGCGGCGATTGACGCTTGGACCGACACAGCGATTGCGATCAAAAAAAGATATTCAGCGGGCGTTTGATCAGGGCATTCGACGGCACCATAAACCGCTCTCGGCCTGCATCTTCAGACGAAGCGATCAGGGGGCAACGCGGATTGTGGTATCGATTGGCCGCCGCTGCGGAAATGCCGTGATGCGCAACCGCATTCGCCGCCGGGTGCGGGAGGCGTATCGAGTTGGGCAACAGGAGTTTCCGGACGGTTTGGATATCCTGATCATGGTTAAGCCGCATCAGCCCCTGAGTACCGCCGATTATCGGCAGGTGTTGCAGGCTTTACTCGGGGGGCTTTAATCCGTGCCGCACCGCCCATCGCTTACCGGAAAAATGGCCATCGGTTTGATTCGCCTCTACCAATACACGCTTTCGGGCTTGCTGGGGGCACACTGTAGATTTGTGCCGACGTGCAGCCAATTTGCCATTGAAGCGATTCGTGAGTGCGGTGCATGGCGAGGAAGCTGGATGGCATTGTTGCGTATCCTGCGGTGCCATCCGTGGCAAAAGGGAGGCTTTGACCCGGTATCGGCCCACATCAAACCGGGGCGGCCTGGATTGGATGATTCGCACAGCGGCCAGAGCGCGTTTTGTGATCACGAGGCCGATAAGCGGTCGCCGTGATGGGCCGGGTGTGAGGCTGGGACTGCAGCGAGACGGGGTATGCCACCCTATCGACCATCCGAAAGCTTTTGGGGGGATTGTGCGGCTGGGGCGTAAACCGAAGGTTTGCGTGGATTTTCGGGTATGTTATAATTTTGAATTCGCTAAAGGGCGGGATGACTCTGCCTTACGGCCGACATCGGCACTGTGGCCGACACTAGCGGGTTGGTGCGGCGGGTTACTCGCTGTTTGTAACGAGAGGTTTTTGTGGCAGTTAAGATTAGACTCAAGCGGTTTGGTCGAAAGAATCGGGCATTCTGGCGTATTAACGCGGTAGACAGCCGGTCACCCCGTGACGGCAAGGTGATTGAGGAATTGGGTTATTACGATCCGATTACCAAAGATGCATCGAAGCGGGTGGTGGTGAACAAAGCGCGTGTCGAGCATTGGCTTAAGGTTGGCGCACAGCCGAGCGAAACCGTAGCAGTGCTGTTGAAGAACGCGGTGGATAGCGCCCCGCCAAGCGTGTCGTAAGTCTGGCGGTGTATTGCCCACGGCGCCTGCGAATGCGTTGGATCGGGTGAGTGTTGTGGTTCCGGCGCATGCGGATCGATATTCTCACGCTATTTCCGGAGATGTTCAGCGGGGTACTGGCCGCGAGTATCCTCAAGCGGGCGAGCGAAAAACAACTTGCCTCGTATCATCTGCATCAACTGCGGGATTACACGCTGGACCCGCACGGTAAAGTGGATGACCGGCCCTATGGAGGCGGTGCCGGAATGGTGCTGATGTGCCAGCCGGTGGTGGATGCGGTGCAGGCGATTGAAAAGCTGGATGCGGTTGCGAGTCGGCGCGTGCTGCTGAGTCCCCGCGGACGGCGGCTGAGTCAGAAATTGGCGGCGGAACTGGCGAATGAACCGCGACTGCTGCTGATCGCGGGTCATTATGAGGGGTTTGACGAACGGATCGGGCAGATATTAGAGCCCGAAGAAATCAGCATCGGAGATTATGTCCTCTCCGGCGGCGAACTGGCGGCGATGGTCTTGCTGGATGCTGTGATTCGACTGCTGCCGGGAGTGCTGGGTGATCAGACGAGCCCGCACAGTGAGTCGTTTGCGACGGACGAACTGGTGGAGGGCGGATTGGAATATCCGCATTACACCCGCCCTCGGGAATTTGGCGGGTTGTCCGTGCCGGAGGTTTTGCTTTCCGGAGATCACGCCCAGATCGCCCGATGGCGGAAAGCCAGGGCCGGTGAAGTGACGGCAAGGTTACGGCCTGATCTGGTTGCGGGGCGGATAGCCGCCCCACCGGCGGGAAAAAGCCGGTTGACGGAGTAACACGAAAAACGGCCCGTAGATAAATGGGCGTGAATGGCTGGGCGAAACCAAAAGTTTGTCGTACAGTAAAGGATGATGACTATGCAATCAGCACTCATTTCTCATGTTGAATCGGCTCATCTGCGAGCGAGTCCGATTTCGGTTCATGTCGGCGATCTGGTGGATGTTTATTGCCGCATTACGGAGGGGGACAAGGAACGCATTCAGATATTCAGCGGTACCGTGATCATGCAGAAAGGACATGGAATTAATCATGCCTTTACGGTGCGACGGATTGTGAATAATGAAGGTGTGGAGCGTATCTTTCCGAGTCATTCCCCCAAGATTGAACGCGTTGAAGTGAAGCGGTCGAGCAAAGTGCGGCGGTCCAAGCTTTACTATCTGCGAGATTTAACGGGTAAGGCGACGCGACTTAAGGAGCGTGACCCGATTATTCCCGCCTCGTCTGATACGCCCGCGCAGTAAGGGCGAGACGAACTGCTGTGATTCTTTGGCGGCTCCGACGACCTGTCGGAGCCGCTTTATTTTGCTCCTGCCCCCGCCTCGGGCGTGGCAATTTTTCCGGGCGTTCTAACCGGGGTGTGCCAAGGCGAGTTTCCAGTATTGTGGCCACTGTTTGCTCTGTTCCATGGCTTCCAGTGCCATAATCGCCTCAGCATGGTCCGCATCCC
>JAJZNY010000026.1 GCA_021852245.1 Planctomycetota bacterium
TAACATGGGACGTCATCACGGGGGTCATAAGGATCGCAATGATCTCCGCGTGATCTATATGGCGGCCAAGCATCTTAAGAAAGCCGCGAAGATTCTGCGGCGGGGTGAAAAAGAATACGGCGGCCACCGAGAAGCTGCCCTTCGCTACACGTTCGAAGCTTTGAAAGAGTGCAAAGAGGCCGTCATGGCCGCGCGGCATCGCCACGGTTGAGTTCAACCCAAGTGATCTCTGCGTCCGGGAGGCGTCCCGCCTCCCGGACGCTCATTACTTCCCTTGATGACGGGCGAGGTTCTCGATGTCCGCCTGAACCGGTTAGAACGTAATTTCAGTGACGACGGGGTAGTGATCTCCCGCGAATCGCGACAGCGGATTGCGGATAACCTGATAAGAATTGATTCTCAAACCGGGGTGAGATTTAATAAAAATAAAATCCCGCCGCACGCTCGGCTGATAAGTTGGCCAGGTGGCTTCTTCGGTCGCTTCAGCCGCGATGCTCTGTGCGTCCATCCATCCATCCGCGGTCAACGCCGCCATCCATCCGCCGCCCCCGATTGGCGAAACCGGGGCTTCCGGTATTCCAAAATCACCCAAAATGATTCTCGGGTCGTCCGGATACCGGCGGGCGCATTCCATCATGGCGCCCAGTTCGATGCTGCAATACTGCTCGGGCACCGGCTCATCACCCAGATGCGTGCCGAAAATTCGAACAACCTTGTTCCCATACCGAATTCCCGCCTCCAAAGCACCATGGCGATGACGTTCATCCACGGCGGAAAGATTTGTCGCCTCGACAATTTCCAGTTTACTCAGCAGCGCCACGGCTCCGCGTGGATTCCGGAGAGATTGCGCGGGGAAGATTTCCATTTTCAGCTTTCGGGCCATCGTCATCACCTGCCCGTGTTCAATCGCCTCACAGAGCAGCACGACATCCGGCCGGGCAGATTCGATCACATGGCAGAGAGGATCAATGCGGCCAACTCCGCCATCCAGAATGTTGTAGGTCATCACTCGCATGGGACATGGAGGTTCGCAGTGGGGACAGGGTTGCATACTGGCGCAAGATTCAATCTGCTTTTGTTTCACGCTGAGATTCCGCCATTAAATCCGCATCCTTTGTTGCATTGAATTCCCGTTCTTCGCGGCTTGGTATGAGGCATCGTTATTCTCACTTAGTTCGCGATTATCGGCGGCTCACTGAGTAAGTCTCGTTGTTCATAGTACGATCATGGCATCCCCGACATTCACCTGCCCGGCTGGAGGTCGGCTCCCATCATGCCGAATCGGCCAGTGCCTCAAGGCGCTGACGCCGGTCCAGGGCCAGCAGGGCGGTGATCAGATCATCCATATCGCCACCGATGATTTTCTCCAATGGAAAATTACGGTTCAGCCGGTGGTCGGTGAGCCGATTCTGCGGAAAACTGTAGGTACGCACCCGCTCGTTGCGTTCCCCGCTTCCGATCATCTGCCTGCGGGCACTGGATCGCTGCGCCCGTCGCTGCGAGTCGTAAAATTCAAATACCCGCGATCGCAGCAGTCGCCACGCCTTGTCGCGATTTTTATGCTGACTCCGTTCCTCACGCATACGCACCGTGATCCCCGTCGGCAGATGGGTAAGCTGCACCGCCGATTCCACCTTATTGACATTCTGTCCGCCCGGCCCGCCCGCACGGGAAACATCCTCCCGCACCTCCGCCGGATTGATCACAATGTCCGATTGATCCGCCTCCGGCAGCACCGCCACCGTGGCCGCACTGGTATGCACACGCCCCTGCGTTTCCGTTTCCGGCACCCGCTGCACCCGGTGCCCGCCCCCTTCAAAACTCAGCGATTTATACGCATCGTGCCCGCGGACATTCACAATCAGCTCGCGAAATCCCCCATGCTCGCTAGCTGAAAAATCCAGTATTTCAAATGCCCACCCCCGCTGTTCCGCGTAACGCCGATACATCTCGGCCAGATCGCGGGCAAAAAGTGCCGCCTCTTCGCCACCCGTCCCGGCTCGTATTTCCAGAATCGCCGAATCGGCACCAATCTGCTCATCCGCCAGCGCCGCATCAATCATGGCCTCCAACTGGGCCTGCATCTGGGCGGCCAGCGTTGCTGCCTCGCTGCGGGCCAATTCGCGAAACTCGGCATCCTGCGTCGGATCAACTGCGAGTTGCTCCGCCTCTGCGCGTGATTGGTCTAACTTCTGATGCAGATCGTACGCCACCAACTCGCGATTCAGGCGGCCAAGCTCCCGCCCGAGTTCCGACATCTTCGCCGGATCGGCCGCCATGCCCGCATCTTCCAACTGCCGCGTAATCTCGGCACGGCGTTCCGCCTTATTCGCAAGCCGTTTCAAGATCAGTTGATGTGTCGCGTCCAAACGGGTGTCCTATAACGGCACGGAAAAAAGAAGCGTCGTGAAACCCGGTGGGGCGGTCACGACGCTGCACAAAGTTCAGATGGGTAACGCTACTTGGATTTACTGGCCAATTTGGCATTGAAATTGGCGAATTTCTTCTGGAATCGTTCAACACGACCCGCCGTATCCACAAACTTCTGTTTTCCGGTGTAGAAAGGGTGACAAACGCCGCAGATATCCACTTCAATCCGGCCCAGTGTCGAACCGGTTTCGAATGAATTTCCGCAGGCGCAGCTCGCCTTGACGAAATTGTAATTCGGATGAGTGTTTTCTTTCATGTCTTTTCCTCTGCTTCCGTAATCCGCACCGCATCAATTCGCGGCACATTCATCATAATAGCGGCGTCCGGACTCGAACCGGAGACCTTGGGCTTATGAATCCCGCGCTCTACCAACTGAGCTACGCCGCCGAATTCACGAACCGGGTATTTTAGCCGAACTTATCGCCTTTCGGCAAATCCCCGGAATTTTGACCAAACACCCAAGCGTGCCAATTTTTCCAGCAATCCCCACGGTGTACGCGGATGTGCCCAGCCATTGGATGCGATCACCCAAATGCGAGCCCGCAGATTTATCCACCGCCTGCCATCGCGGTAAAAACCATTCTAACCGCAGGGGACGCTGGGGAACGCCGAGGACGGCGTAACCGTGTCTCACACCAAGCCGCGGAGTGTGCAAAGACAATTAAATAAAGCACACGGACTAAATGCAGAAATCTTAGCGCCTTTTATTCTTAGCGTGATAAAAAAGCAGACCACATCATGCGCCTGCATGAAATGAAGACCACTCTCATGCCGACACTCCATGTTCAGGCTGCGGCTGGGGCATTCACAGCCACCATCCACCCTACGCCGAAGCGGTCAGTGATCATGCCAAAACTGGAGGAGAAAAACGTTCTGGCCAGCGGCATCGTTACCGTCCCACCGTCGGAAAGCGCGGCGTAAAACCTTGCAGCCTCCGCATCACTCTCGACGCTCAGTGAGAGCATGATGCCGCGGAACGTCGCCTTACCCTGGTTTCTGCCATCGCTGACACATAGGGTCGAATCTCCGATGCGCAGGCACGCGTGCATCACCCTCTCGGCGAATTCAGGTAACGGCCTGTTAGCTGTTGATCCCGGCTCAACCGGAAAATCCTTAAACCGCATCAGCATCACCACCTCAGCGCCCAAGGCCTTGCGATAAAATGCGATCGCCTCCTCGCAGCAGCCGTCAAAATTGACGTAAGGTTGTACAAACATGATCTTCTCCTCGTTTTATGAAAACAAACAGCAATCCTCAGCATTACATTCAGCGCGGCCTCCGCCGCCATGGGATCAGCACACGCAACCGCGGATCCCGGAGGTAAAGCCCAAGCCACACCAGTACGCCGACGGCCACCGGAAGGTAAAAGGGCTGGCCGGCGCGAACGTGGCTTGCCGTGGCCCCACCGAGATAACCCGTCATGAGGATGGCGCCCAGAATGGCCGTCCGGGGAAAGACATATAGGATGACGCACGCCAGTTCCACGCACGCGATCGGCCGCACTAAATCCGGCGCATACCCCAACGCAACGAGTGTCTTCAGCAGCGGCCCGGGATCTG
>JAJZNY010000303.1 GCA_021852245.1 Planctomycetota bacterium
AGTTTGACGATACCGCAGGCAGCGAAAACATCTTCCTCCATGCCCAGCATGACATGCATCACAGAGTTAAGAATAATTATTATCTCACCGTCGAAAAGGAAAGCCACATCACCATCGGCGGCGCCAGTCATGTTCATCATAAGGACGCCCTGCATGTGCAGACGGACGGCAAGCATCTCGAGGCCGTCAGCGACGATCGCAATCTGAGTGTCAGCGGAAATGAAATGATAAAAATTGGCGGAACCAGCAGTAACCAGGTGCAGGGAAACGTGTCCTCCAAGTTTGCCGCCTCGTGCTATCAGGAAGTCGCCCAGCAGCTTTACATCAAAGCCGACACCATTATCCTCGAGGCGGCGACCAACATCACGCTGAAAGTCGGAAACAGTTCAATTGCGATGGACTCCAGCGGCATCACCATCGCCTGCGGTGAGTTTGAAGTGGACGGCCAGTCTTCCGCTAAAATATCCGTCGGTGCCGCGGCACTTTCTCTCAGCAGTTCCGACGGCAAGTTGGCCGTCGGCGGCAGCACACTTGATCTTTCCGCCGGTTCGGCGAAGCTCTCGGCGCCGACCGTGTCGCTTGGTTCATGATCGCTCGTTTGGAGGTTGATTCCATGGCATCGCCGCAATCCGGAACTGCAATTACTCCAACGGACCCGACGCCGCCCGTCTCCGCAACGGAAGCGGCGCAGGCCACGCTCGGCAACGTGACAAGCTATTCCACCTCGGCCGAGAGCATTGCATCGTTGAACATGCCGTCCGTATCAACCGATTCGGCATCGGCGGGAGCGGCAGGCCGTTCACCGGCCCCGCAGGTATATTCCGCAGGTGATTCGCCGCAAGACGCCTCCGCCAGTTCGGCCAGCTCCTCAGGCGTATCGCCATCGCTGGCATCGGGTCATTCCGGCGCCGATAGCGATTCCGACGATCAGGATGATGGTGCGACCGGCTTTGACAGCGACGCCTACGCATAACGGCGACGTCTTGAGCAATGGAGAAAACCATGCGTTTACAACAGGGTCTCAAATAAAGGAGAGCGAATCATGCCGCAACTCGTTGTCACCGGCGCCATGATGGCGTGCAGTTTCGGCGCTGCCCCGGCGGCGCTCAATGCCACCTCGGCGCCCACGGTCATGGCGTCAACACCCGCTGCCACCATTATGGATCACGCGCCGATGGTGAATATTCCGTCATTCGGCATGTGTACCAGTGAGGCCAACCCCGCCGTAGCCGCTGCCACCGCTGCCGCGCTCGGTGTCCCCACCCCGTCCGCCTGCGTCCCCAACACGGTCGCTCCCTGGGCCCCGGGTGCGACGAGCACCACCATCAATAATCAGCCCGCGCTCACATCCTCCTGCACCTGCAATTGCATGTGGGGTGGTGTGATTACCATTACCAATCCGGGCCAGACCGTCGTCACCGCGAGTTGATCTCGTGCGGATATCATGGATTCGATATCGGATGGTGCCGGAAGCAGGTGTGGGTGAAAGTCGCCGGGCGGTTCGCAGAGCAGGAGATTATGATCAATTACCTTAAACAAAAAATGCCTGACGGGTTTTTCCCCGCACCGTTCCCTGACCAGACCGCCTCACCGCTTCGAATCTGCCTGGTAGTTTCGCACGAGGAAAAACCGGAGCGGCTTGTACCACTGGCGACGGGGCCTCTCGTCCGTTCCTTTCTTGGATGTCTGATCGACGCCGACGACAGGGTATTGGATTGGCTCGCGCTGGAATTTCAGGCGCGGCCTGCGGAAATTGCCCGCCCTATCGCCAATCGTCTTACCAATCAGGTGCTGGATGATCTTTGGAAAAACTCGGTGCGCGGAATAAAAGCTGCCGGTGTTGATGATGTGGCCACGGGGTGGGAGCTTCGCCATCCGCCGCCACTGGCGCTTCATCGCCGCAGCCGCACATTGGAATATTTTTCTCTGGATGGTACCGCACCGCTGCGCCTCTGCACCGATGCCGGAAAGCTCGCCGCGGCCGGTCTTCCTGATTATGCCGGCAGTTGCGCCCGTTACGTAACGGTTGATCGGCCCGATGCGCCCACCGAATTTTTCGCGGCTGAGGAACCGGTCGTGGCCCCAGGCCGATCTCTGATAGACCTTATGGCGGAACGCGATTATCTGCCAATCAATCCCGGCTGCAGATTTGTTCGCTGCCGTATCGCCGCGCCCATTGATCCCGCCTCGCTCGCCGACGTCTTCGGCGGTGCTCCGTGGAGTGGTCTCAAGGCGGGAAGAGATATGGTGGATGTCGGCGGGTTGGTGCAGATTGTGACCGACCGCAACCGACCACCAACATCTTCAAGTCTCTTCCTTTCACGCCACGGACACTGGGGCCGGACCATTGAGGGGCTGCATCTGAAAATAAAAATGCTCTCCGATATGGCTGTGTCGGTGCGTGCCCTGCTTACCGACATGCATCGACCAATCCTCAGTCTTTCACTCTCCGGATTCGCCGTGCGTGTTTCGTCCCCCTCAGTCGGGCTGCCTTTTCTCTGGACGGCGCAGGTCGGCTTTGTGGACACCGGAATCGCGATCCCGATTGAAATAGCGGCCGGTTCGGCGGAAATATTTACGCCCGCCGTTGGCCTGCCCAGCTCGATTTATCAACCACAACGGGCGGACGTCCGTGCCGTTGCCGGGCATGCCGATTTCCGTCTGCGTCGCGTCGAGACCGATGCACAGAATCAGGTCCTGATCGACGGTACGCTGGTGGCACGCGAAACCGAGATGCCAGCCGATGCCGTCCTCTCTATCCGGATGAACTTATCCGGCCGGGAGATCAGTCTCGCCGGGACAGCATCACCGGGTGTGGCCCCGGGGGAGTGGCAATTCAACGGCACACTGCAGTCGCAGCAGCCGGAAACCATGGCTGCATTAAAAGCTGCGGAAGGGGCGGTATTTCATAACATCTGGTTGGATATCCTGCCGAACTGCGATGCTGCCTTTGATCTCTACGCCCTTGCCGTCTGTTTTACCCGCGTCCTGCTGGGAGGATCCGCCAATCCGTTGCCGGCGTTGATGGATGATCTTCATGCGTTGGCCCGCCTTTTAGCGCCAGAAGGGGCAAATCGGGGTGATCGGCTCATCAAGCTGATCACGGAAGACGAGCGTTTCAAAAAATCCTTTGGCGTTGAGAATGTTTTTCTGGATCCGCAACTCAGGCAATCTGCTCCGGAGATGATACCGATGGAGATATGGCGTAAACTATTGGAATCACTGCTTAAAATGCTTCCGGGGATTCTGCCGGATGCGTTCCTTCGACGCTACGGAGGTGTTCGCGGTAAAAACCAGGCCGCCTGCTTTGACAGCCTGTGCGACTCTCTGACCAGCCTGCTCGTGCAGACCCGCAGTCTGATGGTGATTGATTGGCGGATGAACCGCGAAATCCATGCCGTTATCCGGCGTGTGGCCACAGGCATTTAATTTGGTGTATATTGAACTCCATAGCAATGTGTTTGAGGATACCTCTATGAAACAGAAAAAACAGATGACAACCGCAAAGTGGAGCCTTTTCGGATCTGCAGCCCGAAAATTGTCCGCTGCCGCCACCTTCGGATTCCTCGCCTTGACGCTGGGGGGGTGCTGCAGCGGCGGAATGATGCACCGCAACATCAAACTTACGTTGGGAAAAAGCCTCCGGCAGAATAACACATCCACGAGTTCCATTACCGTCGATCTGGTCGGTGTCAACGGCTCGGATTATCAGCGCTGGTATAACTATGCGATGACCAAATATTTCACGGCCGGCAATTCCCTCCGCGCCGGCGCCACCAAGGCCGTTGTACATTTTGTGCCCGGTGGACCTGCATCGGCGACCTTCTCAAAACATAACCCGATCTGGAAACAGTGGAAGGCGCAGGGCGATACCTATCTCTTCATCCTTGCCTCGCTCCCGGGTTTACGCCAGGATCTGCCCGGACCGGAAGATTCGCGTCGCCTGGTGCTTCCATTCAACCGCTGCCGATGGCCTGGATCGGCT
>JAJZNY010000075.1 GCA_021852245.1 Planctomycetota bacterium
GAAAAGACAAGTCAAGTGAAAAACCGAAATATCGCAATATTTTAGTGGCTACACGTAAATGCCAAAAATCGACATTAACTCATTGTCATACAACGACTTACGTCAAAATCGCCTCTGGAACATCCGTCAGAATGGCGCGTGAATTGGCGAATCGAATCCAATGTTCGGCCAATATGAAAACCTGGGGTGCGGCATGCCTGGGATTTGCGGTTAATCACAAGGGACATTTTCCAGCGGCGTACGGTTATGGAGAAGCTTCACAGACGTCCCGAGGGGCGCAGGTTGCAACCTTACTCATGCAGCAGGACGCCGGATGGTATCAAAAGATACTGGATCAGGAGGATGCCAATCCCACTCAGGCCAACTACGGCAAATATTCCAGTCCACCCTACGACGGTGGCGAGACGGGCACGCAATTTCCCATGCTTCTCAACAATGACAATGTGAATGATAACAGTGCCAATTTTAATTCCGAATCTGAACGCTTTGGTACTCCCTACTCCGATTTTCTTGAATATGGCGGAACTGGAAAATTTACGCAGTATGCCTCGGATGGCACGGCAATCACCAGTGCCCGCGATGGGTTGAAAGTTCCGTATGAGTACTCATGGGACCCTACGGAGCTGGGCGTTTATGCGAGTGTCCCGGCGGCTTTTCGTGGTCCGCAGCAGATGTATCTCGCTCCTTGGATGGTATGCCCAAGCTGTCCGTTTACCCAGGACCTCTTTGCGGGTGAGCAACTCTATCAATGGGGCTACTTCATCATGACCACCTATGACTATGTCGGGGGAGCGACGTTGCGATCGCTCGATAGTTTCACTCAATACGGTGGAGGCGGTTTTCCGAACGGAATCGGTCTGAGCAGCGGATTCAACGGAAGCATCTACCCCGTCTGGGGAAATCACATTAACCAGCCCGCCGCCACGACAAACGACCCGCCCGGCGACATTCTGTGCACCGACGCGGTGGCATGGGGTGGTGGCAGCATGCAGGGGAATCTCTATCTTATCAACCATCCGCATTATTCAAACCCCGACGCCCCCGCTTATGAAAATATTCTTCATGCCGACGGTTCGGTACAGGGCGTAAATGATCCAACCTTTTACAATTCACAGAATCAAGCCTCCAACACCCTTACCAATGCCGATTGGGCCGAAGCACACGTTCCTTCCCCAAGCCCCAATGGCATCGGCGAGGTGCATTTTCAGTCCGGAGATCCGCGAGCTTGGGCTAACGACTTTAACGCAATCTGGACCGGATGGTACTTCTATTGGCCCAACAATCCCAATTAAATCGGTGATGTCGGCGTCCCGATGGAAGGCTGGCGTGTGGGCACCCTTAAATTCCGACTTGGAATCGAGAAAACGGCCCCAACCGTTGCTCGGTGGCTAAAATGATTGCTCCGGCATGCGACTTCCGCGACTCGAAATTTCATTTCTTGCCTTTTCCGATTTTTGGATTAACATTCAGAGGTGATTTTTACCGAGGTGTTTTGTGCGGACAGATGCGGCTGATACAACATGGCTGCGACGAGGCGGGTTGAACCACACCACGCCCGCTGTCCGCGCGGGTATTGTCGGCTGATCTGACTATCGTTTCCTTCGCCATGGCGCCCGGAAGCCTCGGAAGCACCGTATCCACCCGGTATTGCCCACTCAATCGCCAGGCGGCGGAATTTCACGTATGATGAAAAAGAAATGATCGGATGACATCCGAAAAGGTCGTATGTTATGAAACGCATTGAAATCTATGACACCACACTACGCGACGGCAGCCAAGGAGAGGGGGTTTCGTTTTCAGTCGAGGATAAAATTCAGATTTGTCGTCGATTGGACGAATTGGGCGTGGATTACATTGAGGGAGGCTATCCTCTTTCCAACCCCAAGGACGCAACGTTTTTTGCCCAGGCTAAAGAACTTACGCTTCACCACAGTCGGCTGGCCGCGTTCGGCATGACGCGCCGAAAAGGAATTTCCCCGGCGGAAGATGTTGGTCTTAACGCCCTGCTTGCCTCGGAGGCAGAGGCTGTGACGATCGTCGGGAAAACGTGGGATATCCACGCGCGGGAAGTCCTGGGTGTTACGCTTGAAGAAAACATTGCCATGATCGCCGAATCCATCGAATATCTCACAAAGCGTGGACGAAAGGTGATCTACGATGCGGAACACTTTTTTGACGGTCTCAAGGCAAATCGGGAATTTGCTCTCGCGACGATCAAGGCCGCCGCACAGGCCGGTGCGGTGCTGATCTGCCTGTGCGACACCAACGGAGGCACGCTTCCGTCGCAGGTGCAATCCGGCGTAAAAGATGCGATCACCGCAGTCGGAATTCCGGTGGGGATGCACCCGCACAACGACAGCGGTTTGGCGGTCGCCAATGCGCTTGCCGCCGTCACTGCCGGGGCGGTACAGGTTCAAGGCACCATCAACGGGATCGGTGAGAGGTGCGGTAACGTGGATCTGACCACGGTGATTGCGAATCTGCGGCTCAAACTTGGATACGACTGCCTGGAGGCCGATTCGCTCAAGCATCTCACCGAGGTGTCGCGTTTTGTATTTGAGACGGCTAATCTGAATCCGGTTAATAATCAACCTTATGTGGGCGTCAGTGCCTTTGCGCATAAGGGGGGCATGCACGTGCACGCGGTTAACAAAATGGCCAGTTCCTATGAGCATATTGATCCGGCAGAGGTGGGTAATACCCGGCGCATTCTGGTTTCGGAACTCTCAGGCATTTCAAACGTGGCCGCCAAAGCCGGGCGAAAATTTAATATTGAACACGACCGGACCGCCCTGCGCCGGGTATTGGAGCAGGTCAACGAGCTGGAAGCCGGCGGTTATCAGTTCGAGGCGGCGGAAGGGTCGTTTGAATTGATTCTGCGACGCCAGATCGGCAGATATCGGAAATTCTTTGATCTGCAATCGTATCGCTGCGCCGTATCGCGGGCGGCGGACGCCCCGCCGGTGACCAAGGCGACGCTGGCACTTACTGCCAAGGGGCAGCAGATCCACTCATCGGCCGAGGGCGACGGTCCGATCAACGCTCTGGATGGAGCCCTGCGTCGGGCGCTGGAACCCATCTATCCCGCCATTGCCCAACTGCATCTGATTGATTACAAGGTGAGGGTGGTCAATGCGGGGGCGGAGTCGGCCGCCAAAGTACGTGTGGTGATCCAGTTCCGTTCGCCGGAGGGTATCTTCGGTACCGTCGGCGTATCGGAAAATATTATTGAAGCGAGCTGGCAGGCGCTGGTCGATGCCCTGGAATACCGGCTGATTCACGATGAAGAACTGCGGAGCGCTCCGAAGCCGGCGGCCGCGGATAACCATTAAATATTGACGAGGATGAACGTGAACGAGGAACTCGGCTCGCAATACGAGCCGTCCAGAACTGAAAATAGAATTTGGAACCGGTGGATGAAGGAGCTGGGCGAATTCCGCGCCATTGCGGGTCGCCAGCCGCCCGAGCGGAGATTCAGCATCGTCATTCCGCCGCCGAATGTAACCGGAGCATTGCATCTGGGCCATGCGATTAACGCCACCATTCAGGATATTCTCGTGCGGCATCATCGCATGCTGGGCCACGATACGCTCTGGATTCCCGGCATTGATCATGCCGGAATCGCGACCCAAGCGGTGGTGGAAAAGACGATTTTTGAAAAGGAAAAAAAATCGCGGCACGATCTGGGCCGGGATGAACTGGTCAGGCGAATCTGGCAATGGAAGGAAACGTACGGCGATCGTATTTTGAAGCAGCTTCAGGCGGTAGGCGCGTCGTGCGACTGGACACGCACACGATTTACACTCGATGACACCTGTGCGGCAGCCGTGCGCGAGGCCTTCTATCGCCTCTTCTCCGCCGATCTGATCTTTCGCGGGCTGCGGCTGGTCAACTGGGACGCCCAGCTTAAAACGGCCGTGGCGGACGATGAAATCTATTTTGAAACGGTTCGCGGCAAGATGACTTCCATTCGGTATCCGCTCGC
>JAJZNY010000225.1 GCA_021852245.1 Planctomycetota bacterium
CGGCGGCCCAAGGTGGAAAATACCATGGGCCACTGCATCATGCTGGCGCGGGTCAGCGGGCCGAATGGTTTTTCCAAGGAGCTTTACGTTCCCTACCAGCAGTTCGGTTTCCATGGCGATCTGCCGCCGATTGAAACGCGGCTGCCCAACGGTGGAAAGCTGGGGCTGATTTTTTCGCAGTTCCGTCGTTCGATGCCGATCTCCATTACCTTGCAGAGTTGCAAAGAAGTATTCTTTCCCGGCGGACATTCATTTCCCCGAGACTTTATCAGTAAAGTTCTGATCCGGAACCGGCGTACCGGCAAGGTGCGGCATGTCAAGATCCATCTGAATCACCCGGCTCAGATTGACGGTCTGCATATTTTTCAGGCCCGGTTTGGCAAGTTGCAGAACGGTCAGGCCTTCACCGTCCTGGGCGTTGGAAATACGCATGGCTTTTATGCTATGCTTGTCGGTGTGATTATGATCATTGCAGGCATCGGATACGCCTTTTACGTTAAACCGATCCTGATCAATGTTAAAAAGAAACAGTTGGCGAGGCTGGCCGGCAATGCTCCGGCCGCTGCTAAAGCGTAAGAAGAGGTATTGTCACATGAAAATTCCTGATCGATTTCGTATTCAAACCGGAATACTCGCGGCACTGGTCGCCATGGCGGTGATAGGTGCAACCCTTGTGCACGCAGCCGCCATCAAAGTTCAGGAAGGGGTGCCGAGCAAATTTCCGGCGGCTACCCAATCGCCGTTCAATGAATCGTCGGTGATGAAGGCGGAGATCAAAAACTTTCGCGCCGCCAGGGCCAAGGTCATTGCCGCCCAGAACCGAACGGTGTTCCGCCACACGATTAACATGGCGCCGCTGGAGACACTGGCGGTGCAGAATCAGGAGGAAGTGAAGACGCTGGATACCTGGGCTCGCGAAACCTTGCAGACGATCACCTTTTACGGCTCGGTCAACGGGCGTGATCCGCTGTATACCGCGCTCGACATGGCCTTTCGGCCGGAAGCCTGGGAAAACCGCAATTTCATCTACATCATGGCGGTGCCGATTCGTGAACAGCTCGGCAAGCTGGTCTCGCCAGCTCAAGCCAAGCGTATTCTGGAACAGGGGACGGTAAGCCCCAAATTTCTGGCGCAGCCGGAAGTTCGCAGGCTTCTGGAGCACATCAGCCGCGACGGTGTTTTGAATTCCTCGGTCGCTCAGATCGGCGATGCACTGAATGCCTTTCGGAATATGGCGGCGCAACTGCGTATCGTTGCACCGCCCCCGGGGTCAAAGAGCAAGCTGTGGATTAACCCGGTGAATCTGATGCCCAATACGGGTGTACCTCCACCCCCGGGAATGCCGCTGGGAAAACCCGTACCGGGCTATTCCCGAACCATTTCAAAGAGGGTGGTGCTGGGCTTTGTCGAGCTTTTTGGTGGGTGGCGCGATAATGATGCCACACTGGCCAACAACGGGATCAAAATTCTCAGCCATGTGCTTCCAAAAATTAATGAAGCCGCCTATCCGTCGATGGCCAAGCGCGTGACGGAAATCTGGTACAACCGGCTTTTTGACGGGACGCTCGTCGGCGTATTCTTCTATTTTGTTTCGCTCACCCTTTTCCTTATTGCCGCAGTCGGTGCCGCACCGGGTGTGCGGAAGGTGGCGCTGGGCTTTTTTACCGTCGCTGTAATCACCCACGCCACATTTACCGGCGTGCGGTGGTGGCTGGCGGGACGCATTCCCATTCAGAATGAATTTGAAAGCGTACTCGGCGCTGCGCTGGTCGGATGCACCATCGGGTTAATACTTGAATATTGGAAAAAGAACAGCTTGTTCGGCCTAGCGATGAGTTTTGTCGGCTTCATGGCCATGACGGCGTGCTTTGTGATGCCGTATGTGGTTGGCACCAGCATGGGCGCCAACATATCGCGCGTCGATGGGATGCTGAGCACCTACTGGCTCTGGATCCACGTCAACGTCGTTATCAGCAGCTACGCACTCATCGGTGCGAGCTTCTGCCTGGGACTGCTCTTTCTGGCCATCAAAGGGTATTACAAGCTCAATCCGGTATCCACATACGGCATCGACCCGACCGGATCGGTGTCGTCGGATGATATCCGCCCCATGAGCGGATCATCAACCGGCGGTACCGCTGTCCTGCAGGCACCGATGGTGGCGGCTCCGGCAGTGGTCATGGATGAGCAGATGCGGCGTACGCAATTTCTTCAGCAGTTGGATTCGGCCAACATCGTGGTGTTGCAGATGGCCTTCTGGTTTCTTGGATCGGGGATTATCTTCGGCGCGGTCTGGGCGGATTACGCCTGGGGCCGGCCGTGGGGATGGGACCCGAAGGAAACCTTCGCCCTTGTCACATGGCTGGTCTATCTGATTATTGTGCATCTGCGTTTTGTAACGCCGAAGTACCGCCCAACGTGGACAGCGGTGCTTTCGATCGCCGGATTCGGCGTGATGATGTTCAATTGGATCGGAGTTAATTTTTTCCTGGTCGGCCTCCACAGCTACGCCTGACCATCGGGGAAGGAAGTCAATGACAGATACGGCTGCGGCAGCAGGCGATCAATCGCTGAAGGACGCCGTCTGGACGGCGCTGGCGGGTGTTCAGGACCCTGAGCTTTTCAAAGATCTGGTCACACTCAAAATGGTCAAGGACGTACGCACGTGCAACGGCGCCGTGAGTATCGACATTGACCTGACCACGCCCGCGTGCCCGATGCGCTCCAAAATTGAAAAGGATGTGACCGATGCGGTGCTTCGCGTTCCGGGGGCGCAGTCGGTCGCCATCAAATTCGGAGCCAGCGTCCGGCCATCCAATGATCAGCGCAATATTCTGCCCGATGTCCGTAACGTAATTGCGGTCGGTGCAGGCAAGGGAGGGGTCGGCAAGAGCACCGTTGCCGTGAATATCGCGGTCGGCCTTGCCCTCGCAGGAGCCCGGGTGGGCCTGCTTGATGCGGATGTCTATGGCCCGTCGATTCCGATTATGACCGGCCTGGCCAATTCCCAGCCTTCGGTGGTGGATGAGAAGATCATCCCCTTTAACTGGGGATCGGCTCAGGTGCCGATCAAAGTGATGTCGATCGGCTTTATTGTGCCGAAGGAAAAAGCACTGATATGGCGTGGGCCGATGGTCCATGGCGTGATACGCCAATTTCTTGAACAGGTGCAGTGGGGGGAGCTGGATTATCTCATTGTTGACCTGCCGCCGGGCACAGGAGATGTTTCCCTGACGCTGGCTCAAAGCATTCCGCTCACCGGTGCGGTGATCATCGCCACACCACAGGAAGTGGCCCTGGCGGATGCGCGTCGGGCCGTTCGGATGTTTCAGCAGCTTGGCGTCTGGATTCTGGGCGTCGTGGAGAACATGAGTTACTTCGTCTGCGAGCATGGAACTCGATACGATCTTTTCGGAAGCGGCGGGGCCCAGCAGATGGCGCAGGAGATGGGTCTTCCGTTCATCGGGCAACTTCCTCTGGATATGGCGCTGCGCATCAACTCCGATCAGGGCGATCCGTTTGCCAATTTTTCGGGAAATTTGCGTCCCCAGATGAATGCCATGGTGGAATCGCTGGCAGGGCAGATCAGCATCCGCAATTTAACCCGGCCTCCCGGCAAGGCCGTCAAATTGGATGTGAGCGCATAAAACTTAAAATTTGCCCAAATCTGCGGCGGTGGCTTCTGATGACGCCATGATGCACTACGCTGAATGCACGAGGCAATGATAATCACCGTGGTCCATTGAAGCTGGCAAAGTGGCGGAAAGCAGTCCCACTCTGATAAGAATCTATTCCGCCGCCGATTCCGCCTCGTCGGTTGATTCATCCGCGGAAGGCTTTTTCGGTCGGCCGGCAAGTGTCGCCATAATCAATCCCGCACCATAAAGGGACAGCAGCGGAATATAGATGCTGGCGAAGGTAAAAATATCCGGCGAGGGAGCCAGTACGACCGCCACAATCGCAAGTCCGAGCACGGCATAACGCC
>JAJZNY010000281.1 GCA_021852245.1 Planctomycetota bacterium
ATATCACAGTGATGCGGCCGCCATCGCATCCTATGTGGTTTTTTTTGGAATATCCGCACTGACGGGCCTGCTGATCGGCAGGCTCGCAAAACGTGAGGTTGGGTTTTTGGCATGGGGTGGATATCTGATCGGTGGGGTTGCAAGCATCCTGATGGCGGCGATTGCGGCGACAAATCAAAACCCGAGTCTCTTTTTCCCCGTCGTGGCATTGATGGGATTTTCGCTGGGCGTGATTGAGACGTTGGAACCCGCAATCATGTCCCTGATCAGGTCGGCCGAAAAGACCGGCGGCGGGATGGGAGCACTAACGGCGACGCGAAGTTTGGGACTTTTCGCCGCTAATGCGATGATGGGCATTTTGCACCATTTCGGTCATGGATGGCTGTGGGCGTATGGATACGTCGGACTGTTGGGAATAGCTGCGGCTTTGGTATTGGGAACAGTCGGTGCACAGAGTCGATTATCTGCACAATAAAATCGGTCAGAAAACCACTATCGCTGAGGACCACACTCCACGTGCCGAATATAGAGTTGAAAAAACACTCACGACTACGGCAAAACGCTGAATCCAAGTCTCTACAGCAGAATTTTCGGGCTGATGATGCGGGTTTGGGTTCGACCGATCATCTGATACCGAATACCCCTCCATGTGATGGTTTTACCGAAGCCCGCCAGAAGAAGACAGAACATGTTAAAGGCCTGAACGGCCGGAAATAAAACGGTAAACCATACCCAACATCGGCCGATGGCGTCGCGGTGCTGGGGCAGCAGGATTTTGCCCGCCCGCATGAGGAACCACCCCCGCAGCATGCTGCCGCCCCAAGTGAGAAAAAATACCGCCGGCGGAATGAATCGATGCCCCCCCTGTGCCCAGATACCTGCGGGGGCAACCGACAGGATGGCGGCCGACAGGAGGGTTGCCAGATACACCCCTGAACCTGCGACTGCGGTGAACCAAAGCCTGGCGGCACACCGCCGGGTGATGCGATATTGTCGGACGGCAAATTCAAGAAGTGCCTTGAAGGACATATCCGCCGGTGACGCCACCATGCACTGCGGGACAAAATGAATACGCTCACCCGCATGTTTTTTGACCTGATAGCTGAGGACATAATCATCGCTCAGGGCGCACTGCCAGGCATCGTAAATGCCCAGCGAAAAGAATTTCTCGCGTGATATGGCCATGGAGCCGCCCCATGCGACGGTGCGGCGATACGGGCCGAGCATGGCAGCAACCATGGCATTGCCGACGGACAGGAGCGCATTGGGGGCGGAGGGGTACTGCGGGACGTAAAACCGGTAGCCGGTGGTGGCGGAAATGTGCGGATAGGTCAGCGGTATGAGAAGGGCGTGAAGCCAGTGAGGTGAGGGGGCGGCATCGGCGTCGATAAACGCAAGGAATTTGTCGTCGGGAGTGGTTTGATCCACTGCGGCGAGCTGATTATGAATTTTTTGTGATCGTGTCTGAGCCGGGCCGGCAATCACCAGGGATAAATTCCGGTCAGGAAACTCATCCATCAGGGAACGAATCAGTGGACAAACCGGATCATCCGACGACTGGACGGAGAAGATATATCGGACACGCGGATAATCCTGATTGAGCAGCTTTTCGATGTTGGCACGGGTTGTGGGTTCGAGCCCCTTAACGGGCAGGATAACGGCAGCCGGAATATCCATCGGGGCAAGCGAATCGCGAATGACCCTTCCCATGCGATAAACGAAAAATTGGGCGACACGGAGTGTCCAGAGGGTTAACAACAATTCCGCAGCCCAAAGCAGAGCTAAGGCCCAATCTGGAATCGTCATGATATATTCGGCCGCATGCATGGCGAAAAATGATACCGCAGAAAATGAACGGCGGCATTTTCAGTGTCACACGCGGCTGAAGGTTAACGCGATCCGATCCTGCAGGGAAATAAGAGTTTCATCGCTGCTGACGGGGATGGATGATTGAGTGGAGATCGATTGCATCAGGGGTACCCAGCTTTTACATCCGGCGTATTCAATGGAATTGGCAACCGAGACGGGCTGGGGAAGAATCCAGGTTCTGATGAGGATCAGATAGAGGGGATAATCGGGGCGGTAGTTGAAACGCATATCGATCAATGGCGCATCAAAGATGTGCAGATCATCGAGCGCATCGAGTTGCTGTCGCCCCGGTACGCAGTAAATTTTTTCCACCTGAGCCCAACCGGGGATATGAACGGTATCCGGCTCGACCTTCAGGGGCGACACATCCTGGCGAAATGGGGGTTTAAGGCCGGACGCCTGCTGATGGACAAATGTTGGAAAGAGGAGGAATTTGTCATGTTCCAGTTCAAACTCCCCCGCCGCTTCGTGAATGCCGCCTTTACGCAGAAGCACGTGCTGCTTTCCCGCGCAAAGAGCTTTGCAGACGACATTCCATTCTTTCAATGCGACTTGAAGCGATGAATCATTCATAGCCTCATTATCGCCGAAATGGAGAAAATTTCTGCCGTCCTTCGGCCTGAAGTCATTTCAGGTGCCGAATAAACCGATCCAGCGATTTTTGGGTACGGCGCGCCACGGCTTTTTCATCACGTAGCGCGTGCTGCTGTGATCGGATTTGCCTGTCGATCGCAACGAGCTCACGGGCGAAGTGTTGCGCCTGAGCGGGCACCGATTTCGCCGCAGCAAGATTCTGGCGGATTCGATTCTCGTCACTGTTGAGCTCGGTGATGCGACTACCGATTTCAAAAATCCGCAGGTTAGCCGCATTCAAAGCTTTTTTCAGACTGATGATGTGGCGTAAAGCAACGGCTACGGGCCGTTCGAGTCCTTTCAGTGTCAGAAGTGTCGTCAGATAGTTAGCATCGGCCGTATGCAAATCTACCGCCCGCTGCTGCTTAGTTAGACGGGTAATGAGATAGGATTTATTGCTCAGGGGCTTTACGGGAATTTCCACCCCCATGCCATTCGTCAGGCGAATGGATTTGAAATTGGATAGGGCGAATTTCCATCCATTCTCGGGTCCGAAGCGCGCAACGACCGTGATCGGGTGTTGATGGAGGCTCTTGATCGTGATATTTGCCCGTTTCGTAACCGCATCATGCAGGTATAAAAATCCCTGATTGAAGCTTGCACTGGTAAACATGCTGCTCTGCGATAGCTGGATTTGAGCGGTTACGGCCAGATCGACGGCAAATGGGAGTACATGCCGCGAATGAACAGGAATTGCGGGCGCACTGATTTCGCCGGTGTAAGCGCCACCTTGAAACACGGTCATCGGCCCCGCGGGCAGGTAGTGCTTGGAATTATTAAATATGAGCACCGCACGTCGCAGATGAGCCTTCGGTTCCTGCACGTTGACTGTTGATACCACGGAGGCGGAAACGGGCGCTGAGAAGACTGGGAATGAAGCTGACTTTTCACTGCCAATGGAAATGTTTTGCGCCACGAAGTTGAACGCCGGGTTGGAAGTCTGCGGAACTGCCATGGTGGAGGCGTTGATGGACGGGGTTGTTTCCAGGGCCGCTGCGCTCCGGGCTAATGCAAGCCGAGGCATGAATGCCTTGGCGGCGAAGGCATTACCTACCATGGCATGTGCGGCAGGCTCCAGCCGCGCATACATATGCAATGCGGCCTTGCGTTGGTTTGACGCAAGCAGGTTTGATTGCAGGTAAAAGAGACCGTTTTGCGGAGTTACGGCGGTATCGGCCGGCAGCGGCAGGACATGGCGACGGCCGTAGAGGGGTTGCTGCAGGTCTTCGATAAAAGATTTCGGCCAGGAGCCGTTGATTTGCAATGTAATATCCCGCCACGGCGTCGAGGTGGTATTGTGCACGATCACATCGGCAAGAAGATGGGGCGACTTTGTGTCATTCTGCGGCGTAGAAAGAGCCGGCAGAAGCAGGCGATAGGTCATGCGCCACAATGGCGTCTGCGTGGCGTAACCAAATTGAACGTTGCGGCGACCATGACCGCGAAACTCGATGGCGATATCGGCGGAGCCGGTTCGACGA
>JAJZNY010000091.1 GCA_021852245.1 Planctomycetota bacterium
CGCGGATCATCGTCTGGATATCTGGATGTAAGTCCAGTATTCTAAGGTGGTTAGATATCGATGTGCGATCCTGGCCCAACCGTTCCGCCGCCTGTGCGTGGGTGAGATGAAATCGTGTGATATAGGCCCGATAAGCTATGGCCTTGTCAAGAGGGTTGAGGTCTTCTCGGTGAATATTTTCCACCAGTGCCCATTCGGTTTGCTGCTCTGGTGTTATCGCTTCTTTTACGATAGCCGGTATCTGACTCAAGCCAGCAGCCTTGGCGGCGGCGGTTCGTCGATGCCCGGCAATCAGCTCGTACCGATCTGCATCCTTCCGCTGCACGAGAATCGGTTCAAGCACCCCATGAGTCTTGATCGACTGAGCCAGCTCAGCGATGTCGGCGTCGGTAAACGGAGAGCGTGGCTGAGACGGATTGGGGGCAATATGTTCGATCAGAATCTGATGGATTTGTCCGGGTCGATGGGGAGTAGGTGCGGAAGGCTCGGATGGCGGCGTGGGTGTTTGCTGCGTAATGAGTGCATTGAGCCCTTTCCCTAGTCGCGGTTTGCCAGCCATGGTGTTCCTCCGTATCGATCTTCAAGGTTATCATGTTGGCTGATACCGATGTTGTTACACTGAGACACCATCGAGACGCCGAGCCGTATCGGCCAACCATTATGTTCCACGTGGAACATGGTGCGGCATGATTCAACGAATGTCAACTCCAATGGATGCGGATGTTGATGGTCCGTGCTCTTTACATTGCCGTGAAGGCCGCATGGCGCGGATATCTCAGAAGATATTTGACCCCAGACGGCCTGAGCGAACCGCAAAACATTTGGTGTATCTGGTAAGCCTGCTGCATGCGCGTATGGCGATTTCAGCTGTTTTGCTCGGTGGCAGTTTCAGCAGCAGGATTCAAACTGAGAGCGAGATTGCTACTCGCAGGTTCTGTTGCTTGTCACACGATGCGCATTGTTCCACGTGGAACATGTGAGCCCATACGTCATCCGCTTGAATCCTGGCGGACCCAACATCATCACGGCACCAACCATACCCGACTTAACCGCCCAAGCTCTTTCCACCCCAGACGCTGATAAAGACGATATGCCGATGTGTTCGATTCATCCACCTGAAGCATGGGTATTTTCCCCTGCTGCCGAATCCGAAATGCCAAACCTTCCATCAGCGCTGTACCATATCCGTGCGCACGCATCTCCGGAAAAGTGTAAACGCCACCGATCTCGACATGGGTCGGCAAATCAATATCCAATTTCGCTACGGATGCGACTTGACCGTCGACCTCATAAACGAACATGTTACCCGCACGAATGCCATCAATAATATTCGCCTCAAAAAGGATGCCGCGTTCCTGCGAATAAAGCCTCCGCCACCGGTTAAGAGTCGCTTCGTCATCCGCACGGGCGGGCCGAACGTTCGCTTGCTCCGCGATCGTCGCCCTCTCATCCAAAACCATCACACAATTGGTCACCATCTTCGCCGGCTGCCGCCGCCGCACCAGATTAAGCATCTGTGACAGCATGGTGTGAATCGTAGCAGAATCTCCCGTAATGAACTGCAATGGGGCGGGTGAGGCATCAGCATCAGTTATAGGACCTTTGTTCGCCTCGGTATTCCGCAGCAACCGTTCCCAACCTCCTAAATACATCGATAAATGCTCCGCCGCTACCGAATCAATCGAAAACACCTCTGCGCGATGGGCGTGGGGAACGTACAGCATCACTCCCCGGCACACCCCCCAGTCTGCCACCGGTGAATAGGGTGCATCTTCCGGCAGCACGGCCAGGAGATGAAAATCAGGCTGCGTAAATTTGGATGCCTGCGGCAACCGCTCCCAGAAATGCCCCAGCAACTGCAACACCCCGCCACTGGCGCGGCTCATCCAATTCGCGGCAGCGGGCGCCTCGGCGAGCGCGATCCTCCGTACACACATTGATGTATTATTGCGTGCAGGCATATCCATATCTAAATGTGTAAATACTCCATCACCCAACCCGTCGCCCCGGGCGCCAGCCACGGATTATAGCCTATTTCGCTCCCGCCTCCGGAACAAACGGTGTCGCAAACCGCCCATCGCTGGCCAAATCACCATGCCATGTCCTAATATACCCTCCGGAAGGAGCGGGGTTTTACAGAAGGCGGTCGATTCATGAACCGATCTCATTACCGCGTCCGAAGTGCCGCGCCCGCCGACCGTCACACGTATTGGCGAAGTATTATGATCGCGGGCGTCACCGCCGGTGGTCTGCTGGTTGGAGGCTGCAGTTTCTTTGACCTCGGCCATCCGAGCCTCAGGAGCCCGGATGCGTCTCTGAAAATCCCCGCCATCAAGCAGGCGGCCGCCACCCATGATGTTGCCGCCATCCCCACCTTGGTTCAAGACCTGAACTCCACCGATCCAGCCGTCCGGTTTTATTCCTCCTACGCCCTGAAACGAATAACCGGTCGAGAGCTCGGCTATGAGTTTTATGCGCCCGAGACGCAGCGCCGGCTTGCCATTGAGCGATGGAATCAATGGGTTGCCACTCATCTTCATAAGCCGACATCATCAGCAGGTGGCCCGCCATGAAAAGACGCCGTCGATGTCGCGATTGTTCACTGGGTACCGCTCAGAATCTCGGTGAAGGGCGGGTTTTTTACCATCTGAGCCGCTCGATGACGCTGGCTCTGATCCCGGAACTCCGTGAGGAGATCATCGAACTCATCGCCCATTATCAGCCGAAACAACTGATCCTCGACCTTGAAACTCTGGATCGATTCGGAGGTGCGGGCCTTGCCGGGTTGGTGGAGACCATGCAGTTGCTTCCGCCAGGCGGTCGCCTTTATATCTTCCACCCGCCCAAGATGGCTCGCGGCATCATTCAGATCGGCCGCTTGGAAAACCTCTTTACCATCGTTGATGACATGCCGCCGGACGAAGCCCAGCAGTTGCTGCAGGGAGTCCGCATGAACTTTGAAAGCGGGCCGGAACCTGCGAAAGGCACCCATGCGACAAACCATTGAACTCATTGGAGAATTCGGAATCCTCCTCCGCGATTCGGTTGCCGCCATCGGACCATCCCTGTTTCGCGGCCGCGGAAGCCGCCTGAGCTGGCGCAATCTGTGGCTGCAGATGAACCGTATTGGCATCGACAGTCTGCCGATTGTGATCCTCGTGATGGCCAGCATTGGTGCTATTCTTGCGATGCAGATGGCGCCGGAACTGGCGAAATTCGGCATGGTGCCGGTTACGGCCGAAGTGGTGGCATTGGCAACGTTCCGGGAAATGGGACCGCTGGTTTCCGCCGTCGTTCTCACGGGTTTCGGCGGGTCCGCCATTGCGGCGGAAATCGGCACCATGGTGGTGGGGGAGGAAATCGAGGCCCTTGAGGCACACGCCATCGATCCGGTACGGTTTCTCGTCGTGCCGCGGCTGCTGGCGTGCATCGTCATGATGGTATGTCTGACTGTGGTGGGGGACTTGGCGGCCATCGCCGGCGGCATGCTGATAGGGGGGATGTTCCTGCATCTGAACCCCGTACAGTTTTATGAACATGCCGTGAAGCTTCTCACGGTCGGAGATTTTGTCACCGGGCTGATCAAGGCGGCGGTATTCGGGCTTGAGATCAGTATTATCGCCTGTTTTCTGGGATTGAAGGTGCGCGGCGGGGCTCAGGGGGTGGGCATCAACACCAGCCGTACCGTGGTGATGACGATCGTGGCGCTGATCATCACCGACCTGTTTTTCACGACGATCTTCTTTTATCTCGGGGTTTGATGTTCCATGATCTCACCGCAACCCATGCCGCGCGAACCGATTATCGAACTCAAGGGCCTCCGTAAAAGTTTCGGAGACCAAGTGCTCTATGACGGTCTGGATCTCCAGGTCTTTCCCGGCGAGACGCTCGTGATCATGGGGGGCTCCGGTTCCGGAAAGTCCACCCTGCTGCGAATTCTCATGGGACATCTTCCCTACGACGAAGGCAGTGTCCTC
>JAJZNY010000121.1 GCA_021852245.1 Planctomycetota bacterium
TCCGCGAGGAACTCGGAATTGAAATCACGATCCTCGCCGCACGGCCGGTCGCGATGCATCGCTATGAACATCGAATCGTGCGGCTCCATCCGTTTGACTGCCTCTGCGGTTCCGGTACACCTCAGCCGCTGGCCAGTACGGAACTGCGCTGGGTAACACCCGACGAATTGCGCCAATTGCCGCTGCCGCCCGCCAATGCTCCGCTGATCGCCGCCATCATCACCGATCCGATTCAGCGGCCGGATCAGTAGGACGGATGAATGTGCGTCACCTGATTGGCAATGAGCGTTGCATCCGAAACGTGACCCGATAGCACTTTCCGTGCCTCCTGCTGAATATTGACGGCATATTGTGGATCGTGAGCGATCTGCTTGAGAACCATACGAACCGTCGGATCCTTCCGCACGGGCCAGAGCTGATAGATACATTGTCGAAGCGCTGCCGCATGGGGATGCAGCACCACGGGAAGCAGGCGATGTTTGATCTGCCACGGTTTGAGGTTGTCGACTGCACTGTACGCCGCCGAAATACCTGCCACATTGTGGGCGGCTCCCCGGAGTCCCAGGGCACCGAGCACGCTGGTGTTTGCCGCCACCTGCTGCGCATGAGCCCCACCGGAAAATGAAAATTCCCGTATCCGCACCAAACCGTAATGCGGATTGGGAAGTGCCGAAGCGTACCGATCCTGATTGGCCACGGTAATATGAAAAACTTCGGTGCGAACATGGGCGATATATTCATCCGGTTTTTCCGGATTCTTCGACCGGACAATGTGGATATTGGCCGGCCAGGTCGTGCCGAATACATCGGTCAGGTAGACATTCAAATCTTCAAATCGCTGCCAGTAGCGGCCGGGATGTTTCTCGTGCATCTTACGTATCGGCAGGGAAAGTAATTTGAAGGCCTTTTGATCGGCCGATGTGGAGCCGGTGGAGATCAACTGGAAAAATTGGTTGATCATCTTTTTTGCACTCGTGGGATAAGCCTCGGCAGGATTCACGGCGGGCTTTGAAAACATGTAATACCCCGCGATGATGACCACCGCCGCTATAATTAAAAATACGATAAATTTGGAAAGTGCTGCACCCTGACGTGCGGGCAGATGCCGCTGCGGCTCGCGGGCTTTCGAATAGCGGATGGCTTTACGGATGGAGGCATTCATGGTGTTCTCCGTCAATTCAACTCTGTTCTCTGTGCACCGAGAGCATCGCAAGTACTCAGCAATATAATTTACCATAAACGAGCTGCGACCCCACCACCACGGCAGCGGCCGGCGGATGAGATGCAATAAGCTCGGCGACGGCATTCTCCGCCGATCGGGACACAGAACTCACCGGAAAAGCCGCCATATCCGCCCGAAGGCCGGGGTGCAGGCGCCCCGCATTCAACTCCATGGCCGCAGCCGGCCATTGCGTCACCATCCGGAAAAGGGTCGCCCATGGAAGGCTCGGCAGGTCCTCCCGGGCGCAGGCCGCCTCGGCGAGCAGATTCAGGTCCGGCGTGCTCGCCAGCGAATCGGTCGCAATGCACACCCGGATCCCGGCTTGAAGCATTTTCAGACACGGATGCTCCGCGATGAGATGATGACCGAAATAATGCCGCGTGCGGGGACACATGGCCACCGAAATCTGGCGATGCCCCGCCAGCAGTCTGATATCCGCATCGTCGGCGTAATTCACGTGGGCCAGAATCACGGGCTGATTCGATTTCAGCAATCCCCAATGTGCACCCCATGCCACCGGGCTGCCGCCAAAAATGGGAATCTCGTCGTCAAGCACATCGATGATTTTTCGCAGCGGCCAATCGCGCCCGAGCGGGCCGGAAAAATCGCGCAGAAATTCCCTCTCATACGGCAATTCCGCCAGATGCGTCGCCAGCGGGCAATGCGCAGCGTTGGCGTGCTGCACGATCTGGTTCAGCGCCGGGCCTTCCACCGAATAGGGGGCGTGGGGCGAGAGACCGATCTGCATTCCGGCGGCAGGCCCACCCGGTACCTCTGCGGCACGGATTCGCTCCGCAAGCTCTCCGCGTGCCCTGCCCATGGCGGTAATTTCGCCAAAGCTGATGCCGCCCATCGGCATCCCAGCGGCGGCTCGGCGGCTGATCGCCGCATGGCGGGTAATATCCCCGATCGCGGTTACGCCGTAGCGATGGCATTCCGTTATTCCGTCGATAACCGATTCCGTTATGGCGTGCTCCAATTTTTCGGGCGGGGGTGAAAGTTCGAAGAGTCGGCAAACCCAATCTGGAAACTTCGCCGGGGCGGGAATTTTTCCCCGTAGATATCCCAATTCCAGATGCGTGTGGAGGTTCACCAATCCGGGCGCGATGAGATGCTTTCCGGCACTCCAGTCGGCCGCATCCGGGTGGCGGCGGCGAATATCCCGCCACGGGCCGACCTCCGCTATCAGCCCGTTGTGCAAAAACACCGCGCCGTCGGGAATCAGCGTATCTGCGTCCGCCAGCACAAGCGCCGCGTGGATAATCGAATTGTCAAGAAATCGGTCGTCAGGCATGGTACCTCATTGCACCAGCAGTGCAGGGCCAGCAGGGGACGATTACATTGCGCATAGTTGCCAGACACTTCTGCAGGTGTCACACGCGCTCCATGGTGCAGGGAACTTAATGATGGCGCCGGGCATCGGCGGAATCAATTTCATTCAGATAGGCCAAGGTGCGTTCCAATTGCCCCTTGAGATGGCGCACCCGCAGCAGGCTTTTCACCCGCGTGAGCAGTTCCAGCTTGTTGATCGGCTTGGAGAGAAAATCATCGGTGCCGCTCTCGACGCCCCGTTCGATATCCCCCATTTCGTTCAGGGCGGTGACCATCAGGATCGGGATGTCGGCAAATTTCGGATCGGCCTTGAGGCGGCGACAAACTTCAAATCCGCTCATTTTCGGCATCATGATATCCAATATGATCAAATCGGGCCGGATGCGGGGAACCTTGGCCAGAGCCTCCACGCCATCAACCGCCACCTCGGTGGTGCAGTTGAGCGATTCAAGATACGCCTGCATCAGTTCAACATTCTGAGGATTGTCATCCACCACCAAAATGGTGCTTTTGGGAAGATGGGTATCGTGACTGGTTGCCATGGCGGTCTCCAAATCGGGGAAAACAAAATTTTTCCGCACCGGCTATTTTACGGCGTCGGCCGTGAACCGTCAGGAATTCATCTGCCGGCCGCCAAGGTACGCCGGCCGGCCAGAAAGGTGAGAGTCGAGCGGTTGAACGGAACCATGCACGGGTCGTGCGGGGCACGACGTTAAGTGCTTTTTTCACCCTAGGGGACGCCGGGGTTCCCAGGGGCTCCGGCATCTGGTTCGCTCGCGCCACCGAACCGTCTCCGCGCTTTCCGCAGCTCCACGTGAGATATTGAATCACGCTGGCGCGTGATGTGATCCGCTTTTTTGTCGCGCTAAGAATGAAAGGCGCTAAGATTTTTGCATCAACTCCTTACGCTCTTTCGTACCGTCTTGGCGCTCTTCGCGCCTGGGTGAGAGACAGGGGCCGGCGGCGGCCGCAGATCACGTGAACCACGACCGCCGCAAATGCGAGCCGGTGGATTTATTCCACCGGTTGCCACCATAATGGATACGCGCCAACCGCAGGCAAAAAGAGGGAAACCGATTTCACCGCAGGGGCGCTGGGGAACGCAGAGGTTGGGGTTACCGTGGGCGCAAGCCGGCGATGCCGCCCTCCCCGTTTTTCGATCACTCACCGACGTTTCATTAACTGCGACCATAACCCGGCCTCAAAAATGCAATTACAATGCGAATCGTAACGCGCCGGGGCGGGGCGGGAAAGCTGCCGCGACTTCCCATCGGTCTGCCCCTGAAAATCCAATCGACAGATCAGAATCCGCCCGACCCAAAAGCCCCCGCCAGATGCGCCTCGTCGGCCGTTTACGGTAATTGAAAGTTCCGTCGAAGGTTTACCGTTCTCCGCGCGTAACCAAGAG
>JAJZNY010000289.1 GCA_021852245.1 Planctomycetota bacterium
AACACTCCCGCACTGCCGTGAGGACCCCCGGCCCGCAGGTATTCCTCCCGATGTCGGAAAATGTAAAACGGTTGCTTTTGGTTGACCACCCCGCCAAAGAAACGATGCAGCCGGCGCTCATAAGTTGCCGCCACAAAATTCATCCGCAGCCATATCTGCCGCAAAATCCGTGGGCTCTCATCGCTGTGAATAATGTAATAACCCGGCAGGTTATACACCCGCATCGGGCGCGCACCGGATGACCGGGGAAACGCGGTCACGGCTGTAAGCAGCGTACCCAGAATCAACGTCGGCAGATGAAGCCCTCGCATGGTTGTGTCCTCCGGTTTCGTGGCGGCGAACTTACGAATCCTTCTCCAGTGCTTTTTCCAGTAGTTCACCAACCAGTTTCGGATCCGCCTTACCCTGGCTCAATTTCATCACCGCACCGCGCAGAAATCCCAGCGACGCCTGTTTCTTTTTGGGATTGTTTTTGAAATCAGATACCGCCTGCGGGTTATTGGCAATTGCCGCATCCACCCACGCCTGCGTCGCGCCGGTGTCGCGTATCTGAACCAGTCCCAATCGCTCCGCAATCACCTGCGGATCTTTTTCCTCACCGCCGCAGAGGGACTCAAACACCGTTGATGCCGCCGACGCACTTACCGTACCGTCCTCCATCATGCCCGCTAATTTCGCGTATTGATCGGCCGTTACCTCCAGGTCGCTGATTCGCACGGTCGCGGCCAGATCGCCCGCCCGCGCATTGGCGATTTTGGCAGCCGGACCGAGCATCAGATTGGCGATACGTTTGGGCAGGGGGCGGATTTTGACGGCTGCGTCAAATAAATCCGATACGGCTCGGTCTTCCAGCAGCGCCGCCGCTTCTTTCATGCTCAAGCCCATCTTAAGGTAACGCTCTTTGCGAGCCGCCGGCAGCTCCGGAACCTGCATCCGCACCCGCTCAACCCAGTGAGCATCCACGTGCAGCGGTACCAGATCGGGATCGGGAAAGTAGCGGTAATCATGTGCCTCTTCCTTCGATCGCTGCAGGGTGGTGCATCCCTTATCGTCATCCCAGCCGCGGGTTGATTTGCCCGCCTGCATCGCGGATGGGCGATCCGTCATGAATTCGGCCAGTTGACGCTGAATTTCATATTGGCAGGCACGCTCGACCGAGCGGAAGCTGTTGAGATTTTTAATTTCGGAAATCGCGGTTTTGTAAACCCTGCCGTCCGCAGATATATGCAGATTAATATTCGGTTCAAACCGCATATGCCCCTGCTGCATGATCCCCTGCGAAACACCCAGATACCGGCATATCTGCCGCAGTTGTTCGCCGAAAAGCCGCGCTTCCTCCGGAGAATTCAGGTCCGGCTCGGTCACAATTTCCAGCAGGGGGGTTCCGGCGCGATTCAGATCCACCAGACTCACCGGTTGCCCCGCCTCGTGAAGAAGCTTACCAGCGTCTTCCTCCAGATGCGCCCGGCGTATCCGAATCGTCTTGCTGCTCCCGTCCGGCAGTTCCAGTTCAACAGAACCTGCACCGCACAGCGGTTGGTCGTACTGGCTGATCTGATAATTCTTCGGCAGATCGGGATAGTAATAACTTTTGCGATCCCATTTGGTTTGTGCAGCGATTTGGCATCCCAACGCCACGCCCACCATCATGGCCATTTCCACGGCCCGCCGATTGATGACCGGCAGTACCCCCGGCAGTCCCAATACCACGCCGTCCACCTGTGTGTTGGGCTCTTCGCTGTAGCCGCTCGCCGCGCCGGTGAACATCTTCGATGCCGTCGCCAATTGGACGTGAATCTCCATCCCGATGAGTACTTTATATTCTGGTTCGGTCATAGGGGCTCCGCTTGAATTTACCTTTACTGTTGCGGGCTTTTCTCGCCCGGTTTTCACTCCGCCCGGCAGCGTTTGCAGAATTCTCGGGCCGCACCGGCAGAGTTCTGTTCCCGCTCACCCGTTCTCGACGCCGTAGCGCGTATCAGACGTCATCGCCCGGTTTTCGCCGATGCCAATCATGGGCCGTTTCATAAAATCGCGCCAGACGAAGCAGGACGGATTCGCTGAAGAGCGGACCGAGCAGCTGCATGCCGATCGGCAGACCCGATGGCGAAAAACCGCATGGCAGGCTCATGCCCGGAATGCCCGCAATATTGCAGGTAACCGTGAAGACATCGCAGAGGTACATCGCCAGTGGGTCGCCGCTCTTGGCTCCCAGTTCAAAGGCCACATCGGGCGTCGTCGGGCTCAGGATGACATCGCAGGCTTTGAAGGCGTGATCAAAATCGGCCTTGATCAACTGTCGCACTTTCTGCGCTCGCAGGTAATATGCATCGTAATATCCCGACGATAAGGCGTAAGTACCGAGCATGATTCGCCGCTGAACTTCCGGCCCGAACCCTTCCGCCCGGCTTGCGGCGTACAAATCGATCAAATCCTCCGCATGGGCGGTTCGGTGGCCGTAATGGACGCCGTCGTATCGTGCCAGATTGCTCGATGCCTCTGCTGGTGCAATCACATAGTAAGCGGCTATTCCGTAGCGCGTATGGGGCAGGCTCACTTCCACGATTTCCGCCCCGTGTCCGCGAAAGAAATCAACGGCCTTGTGTATTGCCTTGGATACCTCGGGTGACAGTCCCTCGCCGAGAAATTCCTTCGGCAGGCCGATCCGGATCTTTTCCGGTGGCCGATCAATTTCCCGGAGATAATCCGGCGGAGTTTGAGGCCAACTCGTGGAATCCTTGGTGTCAGGCCCCGCAATCACATTCAGGAACAGTGCCGCATCACGAACATCACGGGTCATCGGTCCGATCTGATCCAGCGAACTGGCAAACGCCACCAAGCCGTAACGCGACACCAGTCCATAGGTCGGCTTGAGCCCCACAATGCCGCAAAGCGCTGCAGGTTGACGGATAGAACCACCGGTATCCGAACCCAGCGCCGCCGCACACATCCGGGCAGCTACTGCTGCCGCGGAACCACCGGATGATCCGCCGGGTACGCAATTCGGATTCCACGGATTGCGGGTCGGGCCGAAGGCCGAATTCTCCGTGGAACTCCCCATGGCAAATTCATCCAGATTCGTCTTCCCGACCACCAACGCCCCGGCCGCTTTCAGTCGGGTTACCACTGTGGCATCGTACGGACTCCGAAAATTCTGCAGCATTTTCGATGAGCAGGTCGTATGCCCCTGCAAAGTACATAAGTTGTCTTTCAAAGCGATCGGCACGCCCGCCAGCGGACCCGGCTTTTCACCGGCATCGAGTGATCGATCCGCCATCGCGGCTGCCGCCAATAAATCCTCCGCGTAGATTTCATTAAACGCATGGATTTTCGCGTCCTGAGATTTCACCCGGTTCAGATAGGCATGGGCGGCATCCACCGCCTTGATTTCGCGGCGGGCAATTTTGGCCGCCAGTTCAAACGCACTTAAATCCGCTGTCGATGGTTCCGTCAAACTATTACCTTTCTATGACCGATTGGTTTCATCGTAATTTACGGCACATGGTTCAGTCGTGTCCGGCCCGCACCCAGCGCATCGTGTCAAGTATTTTCAGAGCCGCTCGCCGTTCCGCGGCATTTTTCACGATGGCCAGCGCGTCGAGCACGCTTCCCGGTGTAAACCGGTTGAGAACCAGTTCTGTAAATGGTTCGCCGTGGTAATAACCGCTGACCTGCGTGGCCGCAAGATTATTGAGCACGTAAGACCGCTTTTCCGTTATCCGGAAAGCAGGGTTCATTTTCGACATCCACAGCGGGTGCCTCGCGATAACGACGGTGATAAACGGGCGGGATTGATTCTGCAGTGCATCCCAGTAGATAAGATATTCCGATTCATGCGGAGTCATCTTCCGTACGCTTGTGACATTCGATGGTAGCGAAAAATAATAGTGTCCCGGACGATTCGCCGGCCCGACATCCGGCAGCAGACCATGGTTGGAAATGCTGCTCGCCCCGATGAG
>JAJZNY010000293.1 GCA_021852245.1 Planctomycetota bacterium
ACGGGTAAGGATCGATGAATCATTTCGGCCGCCCCATTAACAGCGCATTGGGATGCGCATCGAGATAATTTGCGAGACTCCGAATGGCACGCGCCATGCGAGTCAACTCAGCGATAAGACCGCGGACGCTCTGCTGAGACGTGTAACTTCCGCCTGCGATGTGGCGTATGGTTTCCATCATTTGCGCCGCCTGGCGGGCGGCACGTTGGATATCTATCACTGTGGCGGCGACATGCCCCCGCGAATGAGTGGTCATGGCTTGAATATTGGCCAGCGTCCTTTCCAGATGGGCGATAATGCGCCGAATCTGCTGCGAATCGGCCAACGCGGCCGCGCTGGCGGATAGGTATTCGACATTATTGCCGATTTTTTGAATCGGCACGGCGTTGATCTTGGCCGCGATATGGTTGATGGACGCCAGAATTGCCCCGAGGCTCGCCCCGCGCGAGGTCGGCAATTCCGGCAGCCCGCCGATTGACGCCATCTTCACCGAAGTCCGCCGACCGGTGATACTCAGTGATACCGCTTGTCCACCCAAAATTAAATTACTCTGCGTAAGGTGCGCCCGCAGACCGCGGCGAATCAGCCGGATAATGAGCGCGGACAGGTGGGCCGGATTATTTTTTGCACCTGAGAGTCCGAACCGCTGCGGAGCGAGCGCAAGCGTGGCCGAAGTGCACATTCGGCGTAATTTTCGGCTGTAACGAAGCGCCGCTGACTGCACCTCACCGACCCGCCATCCGTGAAAGAGCACCGGTGCCCCCGGCCGAAGATGGCCTGCACTGCCCCGAAAAATTGCCACAAATCGAACACCTTGGCTGAGGTCCGCGTAGCGGGCTGCCGACCGACTGGAATACAGTTTCGGCAATCCCACGCTTGGACGCAGATCGGAATGAAATTGCGCAAAAGCAATACCTCCGGTGAGGAGGATACCCAGTGGGGGTAAAGCAAAATGCATCCCGCCCGGCCCGGTCTTCAAGCCCAGGCCGCCGACCCGCCAGAATCGGGTGTGAGGAGTTATGCGCTGATCAAATGGTTTGCGAATAAACGCGCTGATGTCGATGGCATGATGACGCGGATCATAGCGCCAACCGAGCACGTTTCCGGTGGTAAGCCCGTGGTACAGGACCGGAGCACCGCGCTGCAGGCTCCCGAGACGACGCACGGTAAGTTCAACAATCTTACCCGGACCGGATGGCGTTAGAGAAGGTGCGTGCAGAAGGCCGGAAAACCGCCGACTTGGCGGCCCTTTGCCGGGCAACATGACGATAATCGGCCCGGAGATAAGGCCGGCGAGATTGCCGGCGAGCAAATCAGGTTGCTGAATGAAGAAGCGGGTTCCCTGGCGTAGGAACGGAACGGCGCTGCCGTCCATCGAAAGCGTTGCCACCACCTGCCTGCCATGGTGTGTCAGCGCCACGCGCTCAAGTTGGCCGACCTGCACCCCACGACAAAACACCCCGGTGCCGCGCGGATTAAGGCCTGAGGCGTCGGCAAAGGTAACATGCACCACCGGCCCCGCCATTACCCAAGTTCTCAGGATCAGGAAGCCGACCAGAATTATGGCCGCCAGTGGTACCGACCATATCCAACCGCGCCACGGGGTACTTCGGACATGGGCCAAAGGCAACCCTTCGCCATCCGTTTCGGGGCCGCCTGCGGCTGCCGATGAACCCGGGCCCGATGCCGATGTGTCTTCACGCCCGGCCAAGTGCCTCCTCCTTTCGCACTGCGGCGTCCCACATGAGCCGCGGATCAAAACTCCTGGCTGCAAGCATAGTAAATGCCACGACCAATGCAAAGGGAAGCGCCGCGCGACCGACGTGTACCTCGACGACGCCCGGAAATGATAATAGCGGCGCCATCAGCGCAACAATAAATGGATCGACGTTGGACCATCGCCCCATCCGATGAATGACGTGGTAGAGTCGGGTGCGGAAGACCAAATGCTTGGTGGTTGGATGCCGAACACGAAATAACATCCAAGTAAGACCGATGAGCTTGAGCAGCGGGATGAGAATGCTGGTGATGATAATAATGACGGCAAGTTCCCAGAATCCGGCGGCAATGAGTTCTTTTACGCCTTCAATGATCGAGTGGAGCTTGATGCCACCGGGCTGCAGCGTGTAGCTCATGGCGTAGTAATAAGCGGGAAAGTAGAGAACGTACCCGGCGGCCACGAGGGCTGCGGTCCGCGTCATTGAGTTCAGTTTACGCTCCCTCAGCCGTTTCCAACATCGGGGGCAGCGATGGCCAAGATATCGTAGTGGCAGGACCAGGGCGCACGCCTCGCAACTGATTGTCGGGCCGGGTTGAGCCCGGCGTTCGTCAGGCCGAATCGCCCGCCAGATGCGGTGTGAAGACAGGCACCATGGGCTGAGAATCTGCAGCGCCACGGCCATGATGAGACACCAGCCTCCCCATTCAATGCGCCCCTGCAACTGAACCTCTGTGCGCATGAAGACGACAAACCCAGCCAGCACCACTACATCCGACATGGCCCAGAGTTCGATATCCTGGGCCCTGCGATAAAGATAACCCAACCACTTAGGCCGCCTGTTCAATCGCACCGCACCCAGCACGACGATCATCATCCCCGCCCGCAGGAAGGGGAACACAATCGCGAAGGCCGCAAACATGAACGCTAACAGCGGCCAATGGCCCTGCCAGAGAGCGGCAACGCCGTTGCTGATGTAATTCTCACGCGACTCAGGGCCGAGGGTTGCCTGCATAAGGGGTAGCAGATTGGCCGGAAAAAGGAGGATAAATTCGGCAATCATCCACGAGAGGCCGAGATTGAGGTCCATCGGTTCGACCGCATCGAGCAGACAGCCGCACCGAAAACAATACGCCGCCGACCGGATATCCAATTCGCCGACATGCTGATCGATACCGCAATTTTCACATGACTGCGCCACCGCACTTTCCTTTTATGCGGGAGTATACCCAAGTCGAATTCCAAATAAAGGAAATCGAGACTGGGGTGCCGCCGAGATATAAGGATCAGGGCAGGCGCCGAACGGTGCGCCGGATGGTCAGCGAATAGTGCTTTGGAGATTCAGAAGCGACGGTGGTTCTGTCGCGAGCAATGGCGATCACTGCGCCAAGCCAACCTCGAACGGTTTGCCGTGTCCGGGCACGATTTAGTCGTTATGGTCCGAAGAGGCCGTGCAGGAGACCCTTCACCTGCCCCTTGATCCCCTTGCCGATGCTCTTGAGCGGATGACTCGTGAGCTTGATTTGCGGTGATGCGGTGGTGCCCGCAAGTTTAAGGGGGATCGGCAGTGTGAGGCCCCCGCCGGTAATGTTCATATCGACATTCATCTGATTGTTTAATCCCACCCAGCCGCTCAGGTCGAGGCCGAATGATGCCAGCACCAGTTTCATATCTTTGTAGCTCACCCGTCCGTTCTTGAGAACGAATTGTGTCGGACGGATGCCGCTGTCCGCGATACTGATATTGCCGCCCAACGGACCGGACAATGCAGAAATCTGGCCAACAAATGGGGCGTTGGTGGTCAGGTGTGTAATGCTCACAGTGCCGACGGCCGTACCCGACTTTTTCATGGCAACCGAAGAAAGGGGAATATCAGCTGAATGGAGTGACATATTCAGAATTCCCTGCACATTGACCAGCGCCGGCTGCCCCTTATTGCCCCAGGTCAGCGGGAGAAACTTCAGGATGCTCGCACCCATCGGCGCATTGATCTGCACATTGCTGGCCACCTGCAGGGGAGATGGCAGCACGTAGGTGGGGGTTGCCCCATTGAGATCAATATATCCGCCAAGATTCACCGTCCCATGATTAGCGGGGATAGCTGCCGGTGTAATCTGGATGCGACCTGCCGATTCTGAAAATCCGAGCGATCCGGGGCCCAAGTGTGTGCCATCATAGCTGAGTTCTTTGAACGCCAGCGTGGTTGAAGTGATGCTCAACTTGCGGGCAATCAGATC
>JAJZNY010000383.1 GCA_021852245.1 Planctomycetota bacterium
ACTTCAATCCGGCGGCGATAACTTTCAAATAGTGCCATGAACTCGCTGTTAAATACAAAATTGAATTCCGGAAATTCATGCCCCGCCATGTTTTTATCGATGTGCGAAAACATCATCTCCACCTCACCGACGGGGATGTCAGCTGCCGATTCACCCGCGGCATTGTGTGTGCGGCTGGTGATCACCCCGGCGATCGAGGCGCCCACCTCATTGATCGACTCAATTCGCGCATCGTAAATGAGCTGCTCCCCCGGCCGGACGATCCGCTCAAAACTCGCGCGGCTGATCTTCGCCAAGATCACCTTCTCACTGAATTCCCGCATCGCCCCGACCAGAATTCCCCCCGTCTGCGCCATCCCCTCCACCATCAGGCTCGCCGGCATAAACGGAAAATCCGGACAATAGCTGTGCAGATGTTCTTCCGCCATCGATACATTCTTCACGGCGACGGCCCGCTTGCCAGGCTCAAAAACTTCAAATCGGTCAATCCAAATCCAGCGCATAATTCTCCACGCCTCTGTCTCTCACCCGCAACGGACCATAAAAAAAGGGCTTCGGATCCGATATCCAAAGCCCTTTCATCTTATCACGCCGGATTCCACCGGCCACTGAATGTCCGGATGTCAGATCAGGCCATCTTTGCCGGCCATAAACTTCAACAAGTCCACAACACGATTGCTGTAGCCCCACTCGTTGTCGTACCAACTGATGAGCTTGAAGAACCGGCTGTTGAGTTCAATGCCCGCCGTGGCGTCGTAAATGCTTGACCGTTTGTCGCCGAGGAAATCGGTCGATACCACCTCGTCTTCCGTGTAGCCGAGAATCCCCTTCATCGCCCCTTCGCTGGCGGCTTTGATGGCGGCATTGATTTCCTTCATGGATGTTTCCTTTTGGGTGCGAACCGTCAGGTCGACCACTGAAACATCCGGCGTGGGAATGCGGAACGACATCCCCGTGATCTTCCCTTTAAGTTCGGGAATCACCAGCGTAGCCGCCTTGGCCGCACCCGTTGCCGCCGGAATCACATTCTGCCCCGCGCCGCGGCCGCCGCGCCAGTCTTTTCCGCCTTTGCTCGGTCCGTCCACGGTCGGCTGGGTGGCGGTGGTGGCGTGCACCGTTGTCATCAGTGCCTCTTCCACGCCGAAGTTGTCATGGATCACCTTCACCAGTGGCACCAGGCAATTCGTGGTGCAACTGGCATTGGATACGATTTTATCCGCTGCCGGATTGAATTTAGACTCATTGACGCCCATCACAAAGGTCGGCGTTTCCTTGTCTTTCGCAGGTGCCGAGATGACCACACGCTTGCAGCCCGCGGTCAGATGCTTGCCGGCGCCGGCGGCGTCGGTGAAAAAGCCGGTCGATTCAACCACATAGTCGACGTTGAGGTCTTTCCACGGCAGAGATGCCGGGTCTTTTTCCGCCAGCGTGCGGACATGATGACCGTTGACGATCAAGCCGCTCGCATCGTGCGACACTTCGCCTTTGAAGTGCCCGTGGGTGGAATCATGCTTGAGCAGATACGCCAGATAATCCGCCGGAACCAAGTCATTGATCGCAACAAATTCCACATGCGGATCCGTCACGCCTGCCCGGAATACCAGCCGGCCGATCCGACCGAACCCATTAATCGCCACCCGAACTTTTTTTGCCATGGATGCAAACTCCCAAAAAACTCGACTACCTATACACCGGGCCGCTCCTGCGACCGAATTCAGAATCTTAGTGCTTTGGCGCGACGGTATCAACCTTCGGCCGTTTCGCGCAACGCGGTCGCCGTACCGGTGGCAGCGCTGCAAAGGCTATCAAATTCAATGGCAATACCTTAATGCCGTTTATCGTGTGTGGTAAAAGCGGACTACCTAATGTCCGCAGGTATGCGGGCGAACCTTGCGAGGACGTACAGCCGGAGCGGAGATATCACGGCGGGTGATCCGCGAGGCGACCGAAATCTAGACTCCCGCCGTCCTCGGCCGAGCGGCAGGTCGATCGGCGTGGGTGGGCAGGCGCAGGAATCGGGCTGGGATTGTCACAAGGGACACGGTGTCTCCCACCATATCGAAAAACTCAACGCTGTAGCCGTCCTCGATGTTTGATGCCGATGGAGCCCGATGGTGGTCAACCACGGTGCCGACGTCCCCGGCGCGGAGGTTCTCGGCGGGCAGGTCCTCTGTCAGAATTACATCCTTAAAAAGCTCAAACGGCATAATGATCACCTCGGGTACATTGTAATCAATCGGGGTATATCGGTTCCAGTGTCAATCTGCCAAACGCTCCGGAACAGGATTACCCGCCCATGAGGCGTTAGCAATGGTGCGACGATCTCGTAGCGTCGCCCGTAAGGATTATCGGTAGCGGCGGCGAAATCCAATACCAGATGCTGCATTCTCAAATCAGATTCAAGTGCCTCCCATGCGTCGGCGCGGTATCCGCATGCCAAGAGCAGCCGGGCCTTGCCGCCGCCCCGGCGATGGGCCGTGTTGAGCAGATAATCCCGCACCTTTTCGGCCGCGATGATGGCATGATCGGCGTTAGGGATGCGCAAGTTTGGGTAGCTCCCATTAGAGCGGTGGGGCCGTATACCATTTTGGCGCCGCTGATTCTGGCGCGCCTTGACTACGCCGTCAGACAGCTGGCGGTTTCCCCAGATCACCAAGCCGTCCAAGCTACGTCTCCGAAATATAACCCCGGACCTCGCAGTGTGGCAAATATTGATTTTGGCCTGAGGCGGGCACGATCCAGCTATTTCCCGGTAAAGGAGTCACGGCGCGGGAAAACCTCGCAAACGCTATCAGGACGGGTGCCTGTGACGCCATATAGCCGCCGGCTTGCCGGCGGTCGCGTTGAAAGGGTATCAACTGCGGGTTAGCCGGCATAGTCAATGTGCCGCTCCGCCAACGGTTCCTTGTTGTAACCGTCGGCTGGCCGTAATCTGTACGTCAGGAAGAAAATGGATTGATGGCAATTTCAGTGGTAAGCGGGCATACCGTTTCCCAGCCTGACGCCGATCACACATCCAAGCTCTGGGGGGTATTTCATGCTGCAGATTCCTGAAGATACATTGCTTGCCATCCAGCGGCATTTTCACGCCGTGATACGTGAACGGGCAGGCAATCTTATCGACCAGCACAACGTCGTGCTGCCCGAGTTGCGTCCGCTGCTTACGGCAAAGGAGCCGAACGCGTGGTTCCCCGTGCCCGGCATGTACGGTGGGTTCAGTTACCGGCTGGAAGGGGAGGGGGCTCAAGCCAAGCTGATCACGGAGAGCTGGTGTCGGGTAGTCGGCGGCTCCGGCCAGTGGCATGAGATTACGGCCGAGGGAAGCCGTCTGATTGAGGAGGGGTTTGTGTAGCGGACGGGTAAATTCCGGAGAGTGCAACGGCGAAAGCATTTGGCCGCACAGCTTTTGCAGCCATCGCTTGGTGCGAACCAGCTAATCCCTGTGGATAGAGCCAACCGCCCGTGGCCATTCTGCCTCGGCCACTGGGGTGATGATCGCGGCGCGATTCAGTTCCGCAGATGCGTGCCATTCCACGGTACTAAATATTCAATCACGGTGTGAGCCGGTCGCCCGCGCTTGCTCTCGGCACAGCCGGAGAGTGTGGGATTTTTCGGCACGGGCGAAATACTCGTCAGCCTTCGCCTGATCCTTATACACATGAAGATAAATCCGTCCCAGCCATTTTGCCGCACGGATATGCTGGGGTTGGAAATAGAGGCATGTTTCAAAGGCGGTCACCGCCCGCTCCATCCGCCCCAGTCGCACCAGCGCCAAACCCAGGTCAAAGTGAGCCGCCGGAAAACAGTGCAGCAAGCCTACGGCCCGCAAGGATGCATCGGCCGCTTTCGACGGCTGGAGCATCGCGAGATAACAGCGTGCCAATCCTTCCCACGCCACGGCACTGTCGCCATCAATTTCAAGTGCCTTTTGAAATGCGCGTT
>JAJZNY010000386.1 GCA_021852245.1 Planctomycetota bacterium
CCGAAGAGTAGTAAAGAAGTTTTTAAGGGTAACGAGATCAAGCCAAATCCATTACCCGTTTGACCTGTATAACCTCATGGAGAATCAACATCATGGCACGCACATCGCGATCAAAAAAATCGGCACCTCCCGCTGAAACACCCTTAATCCCGGAATCGGAAGCACCCGCCTCTGAATCCGCCGGCCAGCCTGCGGCGGTAGCAACGGCCCCCGCCGAAGCACCCCCGGCTGAAGTGGCACCTCCGGCGCCTGCACCTGAATCCAACGGCCAGGAACCGGCACCCAGCGCCCCCGTTACCATGACCACCGAAGAGATCGTGGCAAAGAAGGCCGCCTTCGTCGATGGCTCCACCATGGTCGGCGTCGCGGTGAACGATGGCAGTGTTATGCCCGACGAAGAACTCTACGACGATGAAACTCATCTGAAATATGAGCAAGTCAAGCGAAGCGAACTGCACCTCGTTGACCTCCAGAAGATGACCGTCAACGAATTACATGAAATTTGTAAAAAAGAGGGGATCGAGGAATACATCGGCCTGAAAAAGCAGGATTTAATCTTCAAAATCATCAAAAAGCGGATCACCGATAACGGATTGATGGTTGGCGAGGGAGTCCTCGAAATACTCCCTGACGGATTCGGGTTCCTTCGTTCGCCGGAGTACAACTACCTTCCCTGTCCGGATGATATCTACGTATCGCCGTCACAGATTCGACGCTTTGGTCTTAAGACCGGCAACGTGATCACCGGCCAGATACGTCCACCCAAGGAATCCGAGCGATACTTCGCACTGTTGCGTGTTGAGGCCATCAATTTTGAAGACCCCAACATGCTGACCGAAAAGGTCAACTTCGAAGACCTTACCCCGCTGCATCCCAACACCCGCCTGTTTCTGGAGACAACCCCCGCTGAAGTGAACATGCGGATTGTTGATCTCGTAACCCCGATCGGCAAAGGCCAGCGCATGCTGATTGTTGCCCCGCCGCGCACAGGTAAAACCGTTCTGCTGCAGAAGATCGCCAACGCGATTTCCACCAATCATCCGGAAGCGTATCTGATTGTTCTGCTGATTGACGAGCGGCCCGAAGAAGTTACCGAAATGCAGCGCGCAACGCAGGCTGAAGTGGTCAGTTCCACGTTTGATGAACCGGCGAGCCGCCACGTCAGCGTTGCGGAAATGGTGATCGAAAAAGCCAAGCGCCTGGTGGAATACGGCCGCGATGTCGTGATCCTGCTCGATTCCATCACCCGCCTTGCCCGTGCCTATAATACGGAAGTTCCGCATTCCGGCAAAATCCTCACCGGCGGTGTCGACGCCAATGCCCTGCAGAAACCCAAGCGATTTTTTGGTGCTGCACGCAATATTGAGGAAGGTGGTTCGCTCACCATCATCGGGACCGCACTGGTCGATACCGGTTCCAAGATGGATGAAGTTATCTTTGAAGAATTCAAAGGTACCGGCAACAGCGAACTTCACCTTGATCGCCGACTCGTTGAACGCCGCACCTATCCGGCCATCAACATTGCGGCCAGTGGAACCCGGAAAGAGGAATTGCTCCTCGACAAGCGGGAACTCGACCTGGTTTACCGCCTCCGGAAAATTCTCTCTGATATGAACCCGATTGAGGCCGTTGAAATGCTGAAAACACGTTTGGAGAAAAAGGCCACCAATCGCGAATTTCTGCTGACCATGAACCTTGACTGATTTGATTCGGTGCCGGATCGGTGGCATGTCTCCGATTCCGACGCCTTAATCATTGCCGGACGGGTGATGATCGTCCCTGAGATATATTTCCATGATTGACCTGCCGATTTATCTTGCCGGAAAGCCGCAGCGAACATCTCAGCGCATCGGCATCACGGCTCCGGGTACATCACGGGTCGTCGGACGCGCCTGCTGGGCGCAGATGCGCCACGCCCAGCAAGCGGTTTCGTTGATCGAAACCGGGCAGAAAAAACTCGCGGAACTCGCATCGTGGCAGCGCCAGGTCATTTGCCGCAAGATGCTGGATTATGTCTGCGCAAATCGAGAAAAATTCGCCCGCTGCATCAGCCAGGAAGCCGGTAAACCCATCACCACGGCCAAGGGGGAAGTTGACCGGGCATTGACCACCTTTCGCCTCGCTGTGGAGGAATCGACCCGCGTGGAGGGGTTTCAGCCCGCGGCGGATATCGACGCGCGATCGCTTGGCTATTACGCCACGGTTGAAAGGGTTCCGGCAGGTCCTTGTGTATTTATCACGCCGTTTAACTTTCCGCTCAACCTCGTGGCGCACAAAATTGCACCGGCCATCGCGTGTGGTTGTTCATTTATCCTCAAGCCATCGGAGCGGACACCGTTAACAGCGCTCCTGCTTGGGGAAGGATTGCGGCTCTCGGGCCTTCCGCCCGAAAGCTGGGCGATCCTGCCGTGCGATGCCGATGTCGCACGGTATCTCACCGGTGCTGACCCGATCCGTGTGGTGTCCTTCACCGGCTCCGTGGCCGTGGGTTACGAAATACAGCGTCAGGCGGTGGGCAAGAAAGTTATTCTGGAGTTGGGTTCAAATTCCGCGGTGATCGTCGAAGCCGATGCCGATGTATCGGACGCCGTGGACCGAATCGTGCCCGCCGCGTTCGGATACGCCGGCCAGAGCTGCATCAGTGTTCAGCGGATATTCCTCCATCGTCGCATCGCCCGCAAGGCGATGGAGCGGCTGGTGGAAAAAACCCGGCAATTGAAAGTGGGTGATCCCGCTTTGGCGGCAACGGACGTCGGTCCGATGATTGACGAGGCCGCCGCTGTTCGCATTGAAGAATGGGTGGCATCGGCTGTCGGGTCCGGCGCGAAAGTGCTCATCGGCGGTAAGCGAGGCGGGGCGTATTACATGCCGACGCTTCTGGCGGACGTTCCCGCCGGTGCTGAAGTGGTGCAGAATGAAGCGTTCGGTCCGGTGGCGGTTATTGAAATTTATTCCGATAGCTCGGACGCCCTTCGTGAAATTAATAAGTCACGTTTTGGCCTGCAGTTGGGAATATTCAGCGATCAGTTGTCGCTGATTCGACGTGTCTTCCGCGCTGCGCAGGTTGGAGCGGTGGTCGTCAATGATGTCCCGACGACCCGGATTGATGCACTCCCATATGGGGGAGTCAAAGCGTCGGGCATCGGTCGCGAGGGCGTGCGGTGGGCCATCGCCGAGCTTACGGAATTAAAAACTCTGCTGGTGCGGGATAAGGCCCTGGCCCGCGCGAATGATCCGTCTCAAACCGTTCGGAAGAATAGAAAGGCATAAATGGAAGTTGGTGTTGTCGGGTTGCCTAACGTCGGTAAATCCACCCTGTTTAATGCGCTGACCAGCGCCGGCGCTCTGGCGGCTAATTATCCCTTTGCCACCATCGAGCCCAATGTTGGCGTCGTCAGCGTGCCGGACGCACGATTGGCCGTACTGAATGCCCATATCCCCACGGAAAAAATAATTCCCGCCTCGCTGAAGGTGGTGGACATTGCCGGACTTGTGAAGGGAGCCAGTACGGGAGAGGGGCTGGGCAATAAATTTTTATCGCATATCCGGGAGGTAGATGCCATCCTCCACGTGGTGCGATGCTTTGATTCCGGCGATATTCTCCATGTCGATGGATCAGTTGATCCGCAGCGCGACATCGAAACCATCGATACCGAATTGATGCTCGCGGATCTGGAGATGCTTGAAAAATCCGTCGATAAGCACCGGCGCCTGGCCAAATCTGGCGACAAAATCGCGATCGAACAGGTGAGCCTCATGGACCGCATGATCGATGCACTCAAACGCGGTATTCCGGTTCGGCAACTCACAGGTCTCAAACCGGAGGATGAGAGCCTGATCCGCGCCATGGGGGTCATCACCGCCAAAAGAGTTCTTTATGTCGCCAACGTCGACGAGAATGATCTCCACGGGAAGAGTCCCCATGTGGAAAAAGTGCGGC
>JAJZNY010000027.1 GCA_021852245.1 Planctomycetota bacterium
AAACCTACCGCAGCGGCATGGCCATCATCACCGCCAGCACCATCCGAACCAGCCCTGCAGCTCTGTCGCCGAAAATCAAAAGCCTCAATTACCTCAACAATATCATGGCCAAATGGGAGGCGATTGACGCCGGCGTTTCCGAAGCGGTCATGCTGAACCAGCACGGGTATGTGTGCGAGTGTACGGCGGACAATATTTTTATCGTGCGGGACGGGGTGGTCTTCACACCACCGGAAGAAAGCGGCATTCTTTTGGGCATTACGCGCGGTACGGTGATTGAACTGGCCGCCCGAAACGAAATTCAGGTTCGGCAGGTGAATCTCACCCGACATGATCTTTATACCGCCGACGAATGCTTCCTGACAGGCACCGGAGCAGAAATCGTACCGGTGACAAGTATTGATCGTCGCGCGGTCGGCGACGGATACGTCGGACCCGTCACCCGCCTGCTCACCGACGCTTTTCGACAGGAAGTGCGGACGCCGGCCCCAAGTCCGATTGCTGCCGGCGTCTGACCGGCAAACCTTACCCCAGTATCGGGCGCAAAAAGGCGAAGCTCTTTTCAGCCGCCTCGTGCGGTCGGGCGGTGTGGGTGTATAGTTCAACCGTGACAAACCGATCATATTTTGTCCGCCGCATGGCCCGGGCGATGGCATGGAAATCAACCGTCCCGGTGCCGGGGATCAAGTGATAATGTTTGCGGCCCGGCAGGTCTTCCACGTGGCAATTCCAAATCCGTCCGCGCAGCATCTGCATCACCTGCGACGGTTTTTCACCCAGCACGATGCTGTGCCCCAAGTCCAGATTTGCGCCCAGGCGGTTGCTGCCGAGTTTTGCGATAAGCGATCGCAATTCGTGTGCCCATTCCACCAGCAGCAGCGGTTCACATTCGATCCCGACATCAATGCCCAACTGTTCCGCCTTTGCCAAAATCGGTTTGAGCGATTCAGCAAGTTGACGCAGGGCTTTTTCCGGCGGCATCTCCGGCAGAGCTTTACCGCTGGTGATGCTGATATTTTTCGCCCCGATCCGTCGGGCAAATTCCAGCGTATGGAGAATCATCCGGATACGGTCCCGGCGCAGCGCCGCCTGCGGAGATACCAGCGACGGTTCAAAGAATGGTTCAGGCGGGGGATTCTTCCAATATCCGAAAGTGCAATTGGCGTTCACATTCGAAACACCTAATCCTGCTTTTTCCAGCTCACGGCTGATCGCAAAGGCTTCACGCCCCGGAGTTTTGGGATACCAATGCGGTTTGTCGGCCAGAATCTCAATGCCGTCGTAGCCAATCGCCCCGACAGCGCGGATTGCCTCCAGGAGAGAGAAGCGGGTGAAGCCGTTGCTTGCATAGGCGAGTTTCAGGCGGTTGTTCATGGGGATGCAATATATCCGCTGCATCGCCGGTTGGGGTGCATCGGGCTTTGCAGATACGCCGGAGTGGATTCTGCGGCATAGAAATTCCCAGCCCGCAGCCGCGACGCAGCGAAGCCCTGCCGGTCGCGTCTTCAGCGCCGGGCGATGCACGGACCCGTCGGGGTCGGTCAGGTTTTGCCTTTGGCGCCGGCACGGTGGCGGCGTACTTGGGGCGAAGCCGCAGTGCGACGGCGGGCCGCGTTCCGGTAAACCGTCACGCCGGGGTGTGCTTTGGGTGCGCCCCCATGACGATCGCCAGCCGCCCCTTCCACAAAAGCAATGAGCTCGTCAAGATTGTTGTGGCAATCCCGCAGCAATTTTTGCCGAACCGCACGAACCTTTTTCACTATCGGATCACAATACATGATCAAGCTCCTGATAATTCTTCCGGCGTACAGATCACCGGGCAACTAAAACCTTTCAGGTCGCAGATCCTGCGCATTTTATCGATCATCTGCGCGTTGTTGATGTGGCTGCAATTCCACGTCACAAGAAAATCCATCCGGTGAGCTGCTGCGGCCGCCACATGCAACGCGTCCGCCGACGCGGCACGGGGGATTGCCTTCAACTCCACAAGGTCACGAGCCAAACGCGCTACATCGGTATTGAGGCCTACCACCTTTATTCCGCTGATCAGATTCGCGCGTCGGTCGGCTGCGTCCACGTCGCCACGCCGCAATTCCTCCAGCACGAGGCTGGAGACAAAAACGTCGAAGTGTGCCCGCCGATCATGCCACCATTCGACGGTTATCTGCTGGTGCGCCGCGGTCACCAGATCGCGGCTCGGCCTCGCCGCCAGATAGCTGATGACAGTTGTCTCCAAGTACACCCGCTTTTTGCCGGCCGCCTTCACGATAAATCGCCCATCCTTTCACCAGCCTGAGAACAACTCGTTCGTGCGTTACCGACGCGTTCCGAGAGCCATCCGCGTGCACACGGTACAGTTTATCGTGCGCGTCCCATTCTCGGCGGCGAGCCTGCCCCGCTGCCGCTGGGCGCTTCCGCTCCCCTCCACGACGTTTCCTTCAAGGGCGATCGCAAGTAAGCCACCAACCGGTGCGTCCAGACTAGAGTTTACCGCACGGGGCCCACCGAAACAAAGCCACGCGCCACCTATCTGCCGCCATCCGCTGCATCTGGCAGGTTCCTGCACACGGAGCCGCAGCGCCTGAAAACCCGATCCAAGTGATCGCATCTCCACCGCCCGCGGGAATTACCGCTGCATCGCCGGGCCGCATGCCGCGGACGGAGACTTTGTCAGTTCATAACTTGCCGCTAGAATTTTGCCATTCGATGGAAAGGATGTTTCATGGATCGTCTATTCGAGTTACCCCTGACCCGTTGGGATGAGGCGCTGGATTCTTCACGTCAGGAGCTTGCGACCGACGCAATGGAATCCGGCAAGGTGGTGTTTCTGCCGCAGCTTACGTTCCAATTTCATGATGAGGAGAAGAAATTCCTTACCCCATCTTGGAGTAACGGGGCGGCAAAAAATATCAGTTACGATTCAAATACCGGCAAAATTCAGGGTATGGAAGGTGAATCGGCGGATAAGGCCGCACTGGCCGCCATGCTGCAGCGCTATGCCGATTCCACCACATCATTATTGCAGAATCTCTTTCCGCGCTACAAACCGGCTCTGATACGGGGCCGCACCAGCTATCGCCCTGTGGAGATCAAAGGGCGGCCCGCAAAAATCACCAAGGACGACACCCGCCTTCATCCCGACCAGTTCCCCGCCCGCCCCGTGCAGGGAAATCGTATCATCCGCGTTTTCTGCAATGTCAATCCTCACGGCAAGGGACGGGATTGGCGCATCGGCGAGCCGTTTGCCGGGTTTGCCCAGAAATTTTTCCCCCGGCTCAAGCCGCCATTTCCGGGATCATTGGCGCTACAATATCTTTTTCGGGTTACCCGCACAAAACGCACGATGTACGACCATTACATGCTGCAGCTTCACGATCAGGGGAAGATGGACGACCATTATCAGAAAACCGCTCCGCAGAGTGCCTTCAGTTTCCCGGCACAGTGCACATGGCTCTGCTTCACCGATGAGGTGCTCCACGCCGTCGATGCCGGGCAGTATCTGCTGGAGCAGACCTACCGTCTCCCGGTGGGGGCGATGCGCGACCCGGAAAAATCGCCGCTACGCGTATTGGAACGCATGGCGGGCCGGGCACTGGTGTAACTGAAGTAGACGGGTTGATCTGCCCGGGTTTCATTGGTTTGCCTTGGCGGGCGTCCTCTTCAAATCCACATCATTCAAGTACGGAACCATCCCGTAGTTCCAGCCTCTCCGCCTTGCCGTTCACGGCGGGGATATTTGACACTCCCCATAGGGTCAACTATAGATAATCATCGATAGAACTCGCTGAAGCGATGCAGGCCCAGAATAAAAGGAGCACTCATCATGATGCCGACGCGTGAATTGGGTAAATCCGGTTTGAGAGTGACACCCATGATCTTTGGTGCATGGGCCGTCGGCGGATGGATGTGGGGAGGTGCCGATGATCACCAATCGAT